>CAXTYP010000188.1:0-5515 GCA_964248435.1 uncultured Acidobacteriaceae bacterium
GCCGAGCGCGAGCCGGTGGGGGTCGGCGCCCCAGCTGGACGCGTGCTTCGCGGTCCACAGTACGGCTTCATGGGCGTCATCGAGCGCGGCCGGGTAGGGCGACTCGGGCGCGAGGCGGTAGTCGACAGAGACGATGCTGGTGCCGGCCAGTGAGGCGAACAGGCGGCAGAAGGGGTCGTGGGTTTGGATAGAGCCGGCAGCCCAGCCGCCGCCGTGAAGGTAGACGAGGGCGGGCATGGCCTTGCGAGTGGGCGACGGCGGCGGGGTGTAGACCCGGAGGTGAAGGCCCTGCTGGCCGGTGCGGTGATCCTGCGTGGTTACGCTGTTTGGGAGCCCGGGGATGACGCGGTCGAGCTGCCGCAGCATGCGGGCGCGGGCCTCTTCGGGCGAGCGGGCGGGGCCGCCCGAGAGGCGTGCCTGCCCATCAAGGTAGAGTCGCAGGTCAGGGTCAAGGGGCTGCCGTTCCGTCATGGTTGCTGGGATGCGGACAGGGCAGCATGTTGTTCTCGTAGCTATCCACACCCGGCGAACTGGCGCACTGTACCTGGCAGGTTACCGGCGCATACCCAAGCCGGTGACTGGTAACTGCCGGCGCGACACCAGTGGGGTGCAATGATCCGGGGGCTTGACAAACTTTGGCGTTCAATTTTCCTCGGCGTGATGCATTTTGCTTTTGCCGTTGTTTACACCGAAGCTACAAAAAAGGGACAGATATGCACCAGCGTGCTGGCCCATACGGCAAATTGTACCCGGACAGAGACTGAAAACCCCTGTCTGCGCTGCGTGGCCCTTTTCGATTGAAGCGGCGATTCAGGGATAGTGTCCCGTGCTGCCCGATGTTACCGGCGCATAGTTTCGCGATCATTCACCAAGATTTCTCGCGGAAATCTCGCTGCCGTGGTTAGCATGGGGAGACAAACGATTGACTGAACCCATGCAGGACTGAACCGGCGTCAATACCGACCCCATACGGAGCATACCGTAAAGCTGAATCTGCCGAAAGGCGGTTCTTCATCCCCCGACCGGCCTGGGTTTTGGGCCGCCCCAGTCTGTTTTGCCCAAGGATTCTGTATGCTCCCCCGTCGATGGAATTTTGTTCGCGTCCTCCTCTGCTTCTGCACTGCCCTTCTTCTCGTCTCCGGTTTTGCGCCGGGCAGCTTCGCCGCGTTTATTGAGCTCCACTCGCCTGTGACCTACAACATGCAGGGCTCCGCGACAGGCAACGGTTCCAAGTGGACCTCCGATGTTCTTCCGCTCAGCAATAACCATGACATCGTGGCCCTGCAGGAAGCCGGCGCTTCCACTCCGGGTGTTGAGTTTTCCAGGAGCAGCACAAACGAAGGGCTCTTGATCCAATACAAATGGAATGTTGGAACAAACGCAAACCCGGATTATCGCTACATCTATTGGCTGCAGACTGATCCGAGTGGGAACCGCGTCAACCTGGCGATTGTCACGCACGTGCCCGCTGACGCTGTAACGACCGTTCAAGGCGGTATACCCGGTGTAAGTCGCGGAGCGCTTGGCGTCCGTCTTGGATTTTCCTGGTTTTACACCGTCCACGGGCTTGCAAGCGGCGGGGGCGATGACGCGCAGCTCCTCGCAAATATTGCCGGGGCCAATGTGACTGGCTTCTTTTGGACAGCGCTGGGGGACTTTAACCGAGACCCATCTACATTGAGCACCCCCTTTGGCGCGATCAAGTACACCTCCGGGCAGGCGACACAGCAAAGCGGTGGCGAACTGGATTACATGGTGTCAAGCGATGACGTCACCTGCGACCTATATAGCTACCAGGTCAAGGGAAATCGTCTCGGCGGTCTTTCCTCTGACCACTACCCTGTGGAGACCATTGTGAGCGGGTGCAACGACCCAGGTCCGACTCTGGTCGGGCCTTTGAGGGTGATGTGCGCTGGAGATGGCGTGGTCGCCGGGGGCCAAGCAGCCGGGACTTTAGGCGGCTTCAGGCCAGCTTTCCAGACGGACCTGACGGTTGACGGCTTCAGTTGGAACTTCGTGGGTACGCAGCAAAGCGGCAACCTATCAGACCCGTACCACGAAGCGTTTCCCGGCGCCGAAATCGCAGACCTGGGTAGTCCCGGCGTGATAAGTGATGTCGAGACGATCAAGCCGAATGTGGTTACGTTCGTGGTTGGGGCGGAGGACATCATAAATGGAGATAACGTATCGACCGCGCCGGCGCGATTAGCTGCCCTGGTGAGAGATTATGCCGGGGCCGATCCCGATGCGACGATGATTATCGCGACCATGCCGCCCTTGAATGGATTCGAGTCAGAGGTCGCGTCTTTCAATAATTCGCTCCCGGGAATCGTTCAACAGGAGCAGCAGTCTGGCCTGAAAGTTCTCCTGGCAGACATGGGCTCGATCAACTCCAGTGATTTTACCTACCCCACGGCTACGGCGACCGGCTATCAAGAAATGGCCGATGCCTTTAACAGCTCGATCCTAACAGCCGTCAAAGTCGGCTGGTTGAACCATCCCGTTTCTTGCGGCAACGCCAGCTACTGTGGGCCGAACGGCGGGGGCACCGGCGGCAGCGGCGTTTGCGACATCTACGGTTCGGGCGCGGAAGGCACTTACTGTGTCGCGGCGCACAGCACGGTACGGCCTTTGTTCAGCAGTTACACCGGCAAGCTGTACCAGGTGCAGCGTGCGTCGGACAACACGACGACCGACATCAACGTGTCGTCGGCGACCGGCTATGCGGATGGAAGCGCGCAGACCTCCTTTTGCGCGAACACGACCTGCACCATCACGACCATCTACGATCAAACGTCGAACCACAATGATCTGACGGTGTCGAATGGGACGGTGATTGTACCGAGCGGTGGGACGCTGCCGAACAACGACACCGGCGCGGTAGCGAACGCACTCCCGATCACCGTTCACGGCAATGCCGTTTTTGGAGTTTTGGTGACACCCGGCGTCGGGTATCGAAACAACGCCACCACGGGGGTACCCAAGGGCTCGCAGGCTGAGGGCATGTACATGGTGACCAGCGGCACGTTTGTGAACGATGGGTGCTGCTTCGACTACGGGAATGCCGAAGTGACTCTCGACGACACCGGCGCCGGCCACATGGATGCGTTGAACTTTGGAACGTTCTGCATGTACCAGCCCTGTAGCGGATCCGGTCCATGGGTGCAGGCCGACCTTGAAAACGGCCAGTACATGGGCAACGGCGCCAATCCCTCAAACCCGTCCAGCGGCACTGATTTTGTAACGGCGCTGCTCGACAATAATGGAACATCCACATTCACCTTGAAGTCCGGCGATGCGACCACAGGAGGCCTCACCACGGGGTACTCGGGATCTCTTCCCACCGTGAATCCGGGGTACATCCCCATGAGTAAGGAAGGCGGTCTCGTTCTTGGAACGGGCGGCGACAACAGCCACGCGGGTCAGGGCTCCTTTTTCGAAGGTGCCGTCGTTGCCGGTACTCCGACGAGTAACCAGGAAGACGCGGTGCAGGCGAATATTGTCGCGGCGGGCTACGCCGGGAATAGTGCGGGGAACGGCAACACGGGTGGTGGCGGCAGCGGCGGCGGCGACGTGGGTCCTCCGGGCCCCTACACCGGTCCAAGTAACAGCAGCGGCCCCCAGGGCGGGTTTCCGTCAACGGCAACCCTGGAGTCAAACGATCTAATGGGCAGCAAGCCGGCGCTCGCTTCTTTCAACAACAGCCTTTACGTGGCATTCCAGGGAAAGAATGCGGACAACAATCTTTACGTCGCGTCGGCGGCAGATGGGGTCAGCTTTCCGGCTGCCACCCGGTATACGAATATCTCCATCGGCAGCGCACCGGCCATGGCGGCGTTCAACAACCAGCTGTTTATCGCTTTTGAAGGGAACGAATCCAATCAGGAACTCTTCGTGACGTCGGCCTCGGATGGGTCGAGCTTCCCGAGCGCAACCATGTACCCGAACATCCAGATGGGCGGCTCACCGGCGATGGCGGTTTTCAAAAGCCAGCTGTATATTGCCTTCCAGGCGAAAGATGCGGGGCACACCCTGCATGTGACGTCTTCGTCGAATGGGCAGGGTTTCCCGGCCGCATGGCAGGTGGCCAACATAGCCGTCGGCAGCGCGCCCGCGATGGCGGTCTTCAACGGCACGCTTTATATCGCCTTCCGGGCGGACGACCCCAGCAACGAGGTATGGATCGCGTCGTCATCGGACGGCGTCAACTGGAGTTCGCAGGGGCTGGTCGGGCTTTCGATGGGCGGCAACAGCGCACCGGCGCTGGTATCGGCCAACGGCACGCTTTACTGCATCTACGGGGCAAACGATACCTTTAACGAGATGCTGGTGATCGCGTCCGCCGATGGATCGGCCTGGCAGGGCCCCGCGGCGTATCTCGATACGAAGATGGGTCCGACCGGGCCGGCAGCAGCGGCGTTCGGCACGGGCATCAGCGTCGCCTTCCAGTCGAACGACTCCAGGGGCGTGCTGTTTGTCACCAGCAAGATGACCGAATCGGCCACCTACACCGGGCCTAGTGACCCTAACGGCCCTGGTCCACAGGACTGGTTTATAGGGACTGCACAAGCCCAACCGAATGATGCCATGGGGTCCAAGCCTGCCCTTGCTACTTTCAACGGCAGCCTTTACGTGGCCTTCCAGGGGCTGGCTGCGGATGGTGATCTTTACGTGACGTCAGCGTTAGCGACGTCTACGAACAGCTTTCCGGCCGCAACCAGGTACACGAATATCTCCATGGGCGGCGCGCCCGCGATGGCCGGTTTCAACAACAAACTGTACGTGGCATTCCAGGCAAACGATCCGGGCCACACCTTGCATGTGACGGCGTCCTCGGATGGAACCAACTTCCCGGACGCATCGCAAATCGCCAACGTCCAGATCGGCAGCGCACCCGCGATGGCCGCATTCAATAAGAAGTTATACATCGCGTTTCAGGCGAACGATCCGGGCCATACCCTGCATGTGACGTCTTCGTCGGACGGGCAGACCTGGACGGACGCATGGCAGGTGCCCAACATTGCAATCGGCGGCCAGCCCGCGCTGGCGACCGTCAATGGCACCCTTTATGTCGCCTGGAGGGCGGACGACCCCAGCAACGATGCGTGGGTTGCTTCTTCGTCGGATGGGGTCAGCTGGAGCTCGCAGGCGCTGCCTGGTCAAAGCATGGGCCAAAGCAGTTCGCCCGCTCTGGCGGTGGCCGGCAATACTCTTTTCTACATCTATGGGGCGAACGATGCCGCCAACGAAATGCTGGTCATGGCGTCGACTAAAGGAGGCCCATGGCAGGGCCCCAATGCCTATACGAATGTGCTGATGGGCCCTGCAGGGCCGGGAGCATCATTCGGTGCGTTTGCCCTACCTGTCCTTGGGTTAGGAAACGCACCGGCAATTGTGGTGGGCTTTCAGTCCAATGATTCCAGCAACACCTTATACACGGATACCAAGTACTGCTTTCAAGGTACAGGGTGCCCATAAGGAAGGGCGCTCCGGCTTTTGTTCCGGATTCAGGGTG
>CAXTYP010000189.1:0-5497 GCA_964248435.1 uncultured Acidobacteriaceae bacterium
GGAGTGGGCAGCCCGTGTCACGCGCACGCCCGGCGGCGGTCCCTTCGCGTCACGGCCTGGGCTGCAGGGGCTGCTCGTCGTCCCCGCATGGCTGCTCATCCTCGCTGCGATCGCATTGCCCGGAGCACTCCTCGGTCACTCGGCCTCCGTGCGCTACGGTTTGTCCGTTGAGCCCTGGGTCGCCTGGTGGCGCGACTGGGCTCAGTCCGAACTGCTCACGCTGCTGATTTGCACCCCGGTGCTGCTCGTGCTCCTTGCGCTGCTGCGCCGCAGCCCGCGCGCTTGGTGGCTCTGGTTCTGGGCGTTGAGCCAGCCGGTCATCATTCTCGGCGTATACCTCAGCCCCGTGCTTATCGATCCGCTGTTTAATCACTTCACCGAGCTACAGTCGCAGGCCCCGGTGCTGGCCGGGCGTTTGCAGCAGGTGGCCGCGCTGGGCGGCCTCCACATCCCGCCGGATCGCATGTTTGTCGAGGACGCCAGCCGCCGCTCAACCGGGTTGAACGCGTACGTCACCGGCATCGGCAGCTCCAAGCGCATCGTGGTGTGGGACACAACGCTTGCCAAGGTGCCGCCGGACGAAATCCTGGCCATCTACGCGCACGAGCAAGGCCACTATGTGCTGGGCCACATCCCCAAGGGCATCGCGTTCTCCGCCGCCCTGACGTTTGCGCTGCTGGCGCTCTTTGCCTGGTTTCTCCAGTACCTCGTGCGTTCCGCCGGCGAACGCTGGCGCATCGCTGACCCGTCCGACTGGGCCGCGCTGCCTCTGCTTCTTTTGCTCGCGACCGTTTTCTCGTTCCTCGCGGAGCCCGCAGCCAACAGCTGGAGCCGCATGGACGAGCATGCCGCCGACGTATATGGACAGCGGTTGCTGATGCGCCTGCTGCCGAACGCCGCCACACTTGAGGTCGAGGACTTCAACCGTCTCGGCCGTGCCTGGCTTGAAGATCCCAGTCCCAATCGCTTTGTTGTCTGGTGGACCTACACGCACCCGCCCACCGCCGACCGCGCCGAAGAAGCCCGGCGCCTCGGAAGCACTTTATAATCGGTCGGAACGATATGGACGCGCCCTTAAACGACCCGAAGCCCGACCTGAGCCCCGCTGCCGGCACACATGACATCACCGCCATCATGGCGCTCCTGCCGCACCGCTATCCCTTCTTGCTCATCGACCGCATCCTTCACGTCGAGCCCAAACAGCGCATCGTCGCGCGCAAGTGCGTCACAGCGAACGAGGGCTTCTTCCAGGGACATTTTCCCGGCTACCCCATCATGCCCGGCGTTTTGCAGATCGAGGCCATTGCGCAGGCCGGCGGTGTGCTCATCCTGCTCGACTTTGAGCGCCCCGGCGACACGCTGATGCTGTTCACCGGTGTGGAGCGCGCCAAGTTCCGGCGTCCTGTGGTGCCCGGCGATGTGCTCGAGATCGAAGCCAGGATTCTCAACCTGCGTTCGCGCGCCGTGCGGCTTGAAGGCTCGATCCGTGTCGACGGCAAGCTGGTCTGCGAGGCGACGATCACCTGCCAACTCGTGAAACGCCAAGGCGGCGGCGCGCCCTCGCTCTCGCCCAAGCCCATGCTGGTGGCCGAACCCTCGGCGCCTGACCTCGTCGGCCAGGCTGAATCCGAGCTCGAAGACGCGCCGCCCTCGCCTGGCTCGCAGGGAGTGACGACCGAGTGAGCGTCCACCCCACGGCCATCGTGGCACAAGGTGCCGTGGTGCCCGCATCGTGCACTGTAGGGCCGTTCTGCACGGTCGGCGAGGACGTGGTGCTGGGCGAAGGGTGCGTGCTCGTTTCGCACGTGGTGCTTGACGGCCATCTCCGCGCCGGCGCTCGCAACCGCTTCGCCCCCTTTGCGGCCATTGGCGTGCCCCCGCAGGACCTGAAATACAGAGGCGAGCCCACCGGCCTCCATCTCGGCGACGACAACGACATCCGCGAATACGTCACCATCTCGCGTGGTACCGCGGGCGGCGGCGGTACCACGCGCATTGGCTCCGGTTGCCTCATCATGGCCTATGTGCACATTGGGCATGACTCGACGATCGGCGACGGCTGCATCCTGGCCAACGCCGCCACGCTCGCCGGCCACGTCACGGTAGAGGATTACGCCTCGGTGGGCGCGCTGTGCCCGGTCCACCAGTTCTGCCGCATTGGCCGCTATAGCTACGTCGGGGGCGGCACGACCATCACGCAGGACGTGCTGCCCTTCTCCCTCACCTCTGCCAAGCGCGACGTGCACGCCTACAACCTGAACAAGGTCGGGCTGGAGCGGCGCGGCTTTTCTGCCGAGCGCCTGCGGGCACTTCACCGCGCCTTTCGCCTGCTGCTGACCGGCAAGCTGAACACCACCCAGGCAAGCGAAAGGTTGCGCGCGGCAGAACCGTCGACCGAGGACATCGAGTACCTGCTCTCATTTATCGAGAGTTCGCCTCGCGGCATTCTCAAGTGAGCGCGCCAGGGGCCAAGCCTGGCAACAGGCTGGGCCTAATCGCCGGCAACGGCCGCTTTCCGTTTCTGCTGCTTGATGCGGCACGCGCGCAAGGGCGCGAGGTCGTCGTCGCTGCCATCCGCGAAGAAACCGACCCCGAAATGGACGCGCGCGCCGCGGCTGACCCTGCCATTGCCGTGCACTGGCTTTCGCTCGGAGAGCTTTCGCGCTTGATCGAGTTGTTTCAACGCGGGGGGGTGCGGGAAGCCGTGATGGCCGGCCAGGTGCGGCACAAGCAGATTTTTTCAAGCATCCGGCCCGATTGGCGCCTAGCGAAATTGCTGCTCTCGCTTCGCTCCAAAAACACCGACATGCTGCTGGGCGCGATTGCCAAGGTGCTGGGCGACGAGGGGATCGAACTCATTTCATCGACCACGTTCCTTACGCCGCTCTTGGCGCCTGGCGGTGTGCTGACCCGGCGCGCCCCTTCCCTCCAGGAAGAGCAGGACATCGCCTACGGCCTCACGGTCGCGCGCGGGGTGGCCGGCTTCGACATCGGCCAGACGGTGGTGGTTGCCAGTGGCGCGTGTGTCGCGGTGGAAGCCATGGAGGGCACGGACGCCGCCATTGCGCGCGCCGGTGCCCTGATGAGCACACTCGAGGGCACAGCCTCCACGCTTGATCGGGGCCTGACCGTGGTCAAGGTTGCCAAGCCAAAACAGGACCGGCGTTTCGACGTGCCTGTTGTCGGTCTCGCGACCATCGACGCGATGGCAGCAGCGGGGGCACGCTGCCTCGCGGTCGAAGCCGAACACACCCTTTTGTTTGACGGCGCCGCTTTGCGGGCGCGCGCCGATGCGATTGGCATTGCGATGGTGGGCGTTCCGCGCCCATAATTGCCATGGAGCGTTCCAGCCGCCAGGCACATCAAGCCCTGAGCCGCTTGGAGCTTCCAGGAGGAACCATGCCGAAAGTGTCCCTTGCCGTTGCTTCCCTTGTTCTGCTGCTGGGCCTTGGATGGGCCGGCAGTCGCGCCATCGCCGCCGGTGCCCCTTTCGCGGCGGACACCGACACGATGCCCGCTGCGGGCCAAAAAGCACCGGAGTTCACCCTGCCCTCGCAAACCGGTGAGCCGACCAGCCTGTCGAGCTTTCACGGCAAATGGGTGGTGCTGTACTTCTATCCCAAGGACATGACCAGCGGCTGCACAGTGGAAGCCCATAACTTTCAAGAGGATGCGCCGAAGTACGAGAAAATGCACGCGGTCGTCGTCGGCATCAGTGTCGACACCGTGGACAGCCACAAGCAGTTCTGTGCAAAAGAAGGACTGAACTTTCACCTGCTTAGCGATGCCGACAAAAAGGTCGTCGCGGAATATGGCTCGCTCGGCAACTACATGGGCATAAAAATCGCCAAGCGCAATACATTTCTGATCGATCCGCAAGGCAGGATCGTCAAGGTTTGGACCGGAGTGGACCCTTCGCATCACAGCGCCGAAGTGCTGGCGCAGCTGGAAACCGATCAGCACAAGGGCTAGCACCTTGTGAAATGACGTAAAAAGGCCCGGCGTTTGCCGGGCCTTTTTACGTCGTCCATGTTGCAGGCAACCACCCGGAAAAGCTTACTTGCTGCTCCTTTTAGTCGCGGCTTTCTTCCCCGCGGTCTTCTTGGTGGCTGTCTTTTTGGCCGCCGTGGTCTTGGTGGCAGCCGAAGTCTTTTTGGCCGAGGTTTTCTTGGCTGGTGCCTTTGCCGCGGTTGTTTTCTTCGCCGGCACGACTTTCTTGGTGGACGTCTTTCTCGCGGGGTTCTTGGTCGCCGGCTTTTTGGCTGCCGTCTTGGTAGCGGCCGCTTTCTTCGCCGTTGTCTTTTTCGCCGCGGTCTTGGTTGCCGGCTTCGCCGTTGTTTTCTTTGCCGCCGCTGCTTTGGTTGCCGTTTTCTTCACCGCCAAGGAAGTACCTCGCTTTTTGGATTCAGTTTGCTTTGCGCTTGTTCCTTTTGCTTTCGCTGCTGTGGGTGCTTTCCCGCCCCGGGTCGCAGCTGTTTTGGTGGGTGTCGCTCGTGCGGGGCTTTTGCGGGCGGAGCCAGTCGCCTTTTTCGCGGGTGCTGCTGTTGTTCCTGCCTTTGGCTCTCCTTCATCGTCCAGCTCATCAGCAGCCGGCGTCAGCTCCACTTCATCTTCGTCGTCCTCGTCGAGCGTATCGGCTTGCTCGTCCCCAGTTGCCTCTTCGTCGCTATCCTCGTCCCCGTCATCGTCCTCGTCGTCATCATCATCATCGGACGACGTCGACACTTCGCTTTCTTCTTCCTCGTCGTCGTCGAACGCTTCTTCCTGCTCTTCGTCGTCGTTGCGCTCGCCTGGCTCCGTATTGTTATAAGCGCTTGCGTTGATTCTGCGATGATCCTGCATGCGATAGCTCCTTCGACTCGACTTGTGTGGACCTGCACGTGGTTGGCAGCAGCGCGCTTGCACGCGCCGTTAAGGGTGGCCGCGCAATTCTAGCAACAGCATGCATCGAGTTGCGAGCAATGGCAAGCACCAACTGTGTGCAGCCCGGCAAAGGGTCACTCGGTTGCAAATGCTGCGCAATTGCGGCGCGCATCAGCGTCGTCGCGCGTGCATTCGATTCGACGTGCGAGTGGCTGCGCGGTTGGTGTTACGCGTTGCGCCCCGGGCCGGCACGAAGCGGGCCCCGGAGCGAGATCCGGAGCGAGATCCAGCGCGGAAGCCGGCATGCGCAGCAACTCTCGTTCCGCGCGTGTTGAGGCTTCGCTCCCCTCGCGAAATCCGGGCCGGTTCCGCAACATACAGCGTGCGCCCGGCGTTCACCGAGCGCCCTTTGAGCCGGTTCCAACGCTCGAGCGAGCTGACCGAGACTCCGAACTGATCGGCAATGTTTACAAGCGTGTCGCCACGCCGGACCCGGTACACGGCCTGCTGCGCGCGTGCGCCGCCGGTCGAGGAAGACACGGCGCCCGCGGCAACCGCGGGCGCCGTCGGAATCACCAGCGCAGCTACCCCGTCCAGGCTGCTGCCCGCTTCCAGCTGGTTGGTAAAGGCGATC
>CAXTYP010000190.1:0-5478 GCA_964248435.1 uncultured Acidobacteriaceae bacterium
TCGTCCAGCTCGGCTGCCTCAAAATCCTGCTGAGGTATTTATGAGACCGCTTCTACTACGGTGGAAGCGCATTGACCGGTGCGGGACAGAGTATCGGATTATATGGTTGGGACTACAACATCAACGACGTGGAAGGTTATTACAGCAGCGTCGGACAATCGTTCAATCCTGCCGTAGTCCAGAATTACTCCACTGATGGCACGACCAATGCTTGCGGGACGAGCTGCGATGACGCCGAAGTGGTAATAGACATAACTGCATCGCTTTCGATGGCACCCGGTGTGGATGCAGTAATTGAATACTTTGGGAGCCAACCCATGGACATATTCAATGCTATGGCTACGGCGAATGCAGCCAAACAGCTGAGTGCTTCAGTCGGTTATGCGCCAATCGATCCTTCAGCCGAAGAACCTATCTTCAAAGAAATGGCAGCTCAGGGTCAGAGTCTGTTTGTCGCCACCGGCGACTCGGGGGCGATCACTTCATCAACGATCGGCATATATCCGGCGGATGATCCCTATGTGACCGCGGTAGGCGGTACGGACCTTATTACAAATGGACCAGGTGGTTCCTGGCAGTCGGAATCTGCATGGGTTGGCAGCAGCGGAGGCATCAATAGCGATGATCTTTCGATTCCGAGCTATCAGCAGATCGCAGGCGTCATCAACGGGGCGAATGGAGGCTCAAACACGCTGCGCAATATTCCGGACGTTGCCGCGGAAGGGAACATCGACAACTGGACTTATGCAAACGGGGCTTACGCGTACACGGGCGGAACCAGCATCGCCTCGCCGCGCTGGGCGGGATTTATGGCGCTGGTCAATCAGCAGGCCGCCACCAACGGCGATCCATACGTCGGGTTTCTCAATCCGATCATCTACGGCATCGGCACCAGCTCAAGCTACACTGCCGATCTTCACGATATTACCACTGGAAACAATGCGAACGGGAGCGCCAGTTTCAACGCCGTCACTGGGTACGATCTGGTGACGGGTTGGGGCAGCCCGAACGGTCAGGCACTGATCGACAAGCTGGCTACCCCAGGACCGCGAACCTGAACGGCACGCATGTTCTGGCTCCGGCCAGCTCTCCGGGATATGTTCTGGACGACTCGGGCTCGAACACCTCGACCGGTAACCGCATCCAGATCTGGTGGGCTAACGGCAGCGGCGCGCAGTCATGGGTGCTTTCCAATAACAATGTGCAGCCGGCTGGGTACTACAACATTGCGGTCTCCCTGGGTCCGTACTGCGCCACCGCCTCCGGCTCCAGCAGCGGCTCGCCTGTCACTCTCCAGCCCTGCGACGGCTCAGCCGCGCAGGCCTGGCAGGCAGTCGCGTCCGGCAGGAACTACATTTTCCAGCCGGCCAACAACACGGGGCTTTGCCTCGATGTATATCACTCCGGAACAACTTCGGGAACGCTGGTGCAGGTGTGGACCTGCAACGGCAGCAATGCCCAGAACTGGGCCTTGCAGTAAAACGCATGACCATCGACCAAGTGACTGCTCCGCAGATGGCGATTGGGAAACAGAACGTAGGCCGACCTACGCCCGAGGCATTTTGCCTCGGGCTGTTCCTTGTGTGAAAAGCTGATCCCGAAAGTTCCCTGCGCAAACTAACCCTAGCCGCCCAGGCGCAGCAAAGCGCTAACACTCTGGAGACGCTGCTCTCCGTGACGCTCCAGTGACTGCATGGCGAAACGGCGCAGGTCGGCGGCGCGACCCCTTGGCCAGGGCTCGGCGGCAAATTGTGCTGCGGGGGCGTGGAAGAGCTCACGGGCCAGCTCGCGGGAAACGGGCGAAAGCGTAAAGGCAGCGGGCTTGCGGTGGTCCCCGCACAACAGCCCGTCCGCCTGCGGCAGCCAGAAGACCGGGGCGTCCGGCGCAAACGTACGGCGGCAGACCGTGCAGCGCGCGAGGTCGGGCATCCAGCCCATCAGGCGCACGATCCACAGCGCGAAATACGTCACCGGCATCCAGACCCCGTCCACGCGGGTTTGCTCCAGAACATGCAGCAGCAGGCGAAACGTCGCGTCCTGTCCGTCGGCCAACGCCGGGCCTTCGGGCAGCATTTCGTCCAGCACCTCTGTGTAAAAGGCGAGCGCGGCGGCCCGGGCGTAGTCAACGGGCTCGGCCAGGGGCGAGTGGATGATCTCAAGCGAGTCGAGCCGGACGAGGTCCTGGCGAGGGCGCGTGGCATAGTCGGCAATGACGTGGGTCATGGGCTCGAGCGCGCCGCCGAAGCGGCGGCGTGATTTCGACGCTGCTTTGGCGACACCCTTGAGTTTGCCGGCTTCGCGCGTGAAGAGCGAAACGATCTGGTCCGCCTCGTGGACGGGCCAGGTGCGGAGAACAACGGCTTCACTGCGGTACTGCGTGACGCGCTCCTTTCGCTGACCCAGCACTTTACACAGGACGCCATGCCGGTCGAGCGCACCTATCACTTTTAGCTATCCGCGCGATAAGGCTGCGTAATGGGGATAGCGAAGAAAAACGGTAACCGTTAGGCTGGGAACGAGTTGCTTTCCAGAGCCGCTGGATGCTTCGATGCGTCGCCACCGAGCGGTCGCCAAAGTCTCTCGCGAAAGCCGCGATCACACCACAGGAGCTCCCAGTTGAACGTTCCGCAGATCGATCTTCGTAACTTTCTTTCCCTTTCCTATGCTGAGTTGGAAACGCTGAACCTTGAAGCCAAGCGGGACCGGCGCAACCGTGTCTCCGCGGAGGCCATTCGCGAGAAGCGCATTGCATACCTCGAGGGCGAGGACGGCATCAAGGCCGTGACCGTGCTGTTTTCAGATCTTGAAGGCCGCCTGCACATGCTGGACTACGACAAGAAGTTCCTGATCGGCAGCTACGACAACCTGACGTTTGATGGCTCATCGATTCGCGGGTTCACGGCACAGCGGGAAAGCGACCTGCGCCTGGGTATCGACTGGGCAGCCTTTTACTGGCCACCGGCCGATGTGTTCGGGCCCGGAAAGGTGCTGGTCTTCGGCGAGGTCATTGATAAAAGCGGCAAGCCCTACGCGGGCGATCTGCGCGGCGTGCTGAAAAGCTTTGCCGGGGAGCAGTTTGAAAAGAACGGCTACACCCTGAACGCGGCGAACGAGATTGAAGGCTTTCTGTTCGAGGGCCGCGATGCGGAGCGGCTGTTCCACAAGCAGGGCCGCTTCAACTATGTGAACCAGGGCGGCTACTACCATTCGCTGCCGGGCGACCCCCTGCGCGACTTCATCGATCGCGCGGCGGAAGTGCAGCGAGCGATGGGTTTTGAAAATGAAAAGGACCATCCCGAGGTTGCCCCGTCGCAGTTCGAGATCAACTACAGCTATGGCGAGGTGGTCGCGGCGGCGGACCAGATCCAGCTTTACAAGCTGATCTGCCGGCAGATCGCGCAGCAGCTCGGCATGACAGCTTCGTTTCTGCCCAAGCCGGTCGTGGGTGTGAACGGGTCGGGCATGCACACCAACGTGTCGATCACCAAGGAGGGCAAGAACATTTTTTGGGACGCGAATGGCGAAGAAAAGCTGTCCTCCATGGCCTGGGACTTTATCGACCGCATCCTGACGCACGGCAATGATCTGTGCCTGATTCTGAACTCAAGCGTGAACGCGTACCGGCGGCTGGACCCGCACTTTGAAGCGCCGAACCAGATCAAGGCTTCGGCGACGGACCGGGGCTCGATGGTGCGGGTGCCGATCGGCAACGAGAAAAGCGCGCGGGTCGAGGTGCGTTCCGTGGGGCCGGACGCGAACCCTTACCTGGCGCTGTACTCGATCTTTCGCTCTGGGCTGGAAGGGCAAAAATCAGAGATGGCCAACCTGCGCCAGGCGGAGCGCTACCTGCCCGACAACATCTACACGGCGCTCGATGATTTTCGCTCCGCGGGCTGGATCACTGAACTGCTGGGCGAAGACGTGAAGAGCCGTTTCGCGGACCTGAAGCAGGGCTCGGCGGACCGCTGCGCGCGGCTGCTGGGGACCTTTGTGAAAGCGCCTGAAGTGCAGTTTCACCACGAGGTTTACAACCAGTATCTTTGGAACGAGTTCTAGGGGTAAGCTCGAGTTTGCCCAAGTCAAACGGGGGCCTTGCATGCTTTCAGTCTGTAAGGCTCTTGTGTTCCAAGCGGTTCACTTCGAACTTGGTGGCAGCGGCTGGATTGATCTAGGCTAGGGTCATGCCGAACCGTAATGTGCAGCTCACCGATGACCTAGATCGCTTTGTCACTGCCAGGGTTGAGAGCGGACGCTACAACAATGCGAGCGAAGTCATGCAAGCGGCTCTGCAGTCACTTGAAGTGCAAGAAGAAGAGCAAGGGGTGAAACGGGTTGCGCTTGCTCGAGCGCTGGAGGAAGGGCTTGCAAGTGGGGTCGCCGAAGGTGACGTCTTTGCACGGGTTCGCCGCAGATTCGAACTGCGTGTCGGGTAGGAACAGCCGTGGCGCATTTGCGCTTCACGCCGGGCACCGGGAAGACTTCAGCGAGGCGCTCAAGAAACAGCCGCGTCCGAGGACGCGGCTGTTTTCGATTGCCAGGGACTTACCGTCCGAAGTGCGCGGAGTTTTTCTCGGCGAAGTGGGCCCATTTTTCTGGAAGGTCGTCGCCGGCGAAGATGGCCGAAACGGGGCACACGGGGACGCAGGCACCGCAGTCGATGCACTCGACCGGATCAATAAACAGCTGGTCGGCCGCGCCGTACTCGCCCTCGTCCTTCTTGGGGTGGATGCAGTCAACGGGGCAGGCATCGACGCAGGCGTGGTCCTTGGTGCCGATGCAGGGTTCAGCGATTACGTAAGCCATCTGGGTAGGCGTCTCCGTTGCGGTGTTATGTCCGTGATTCTAGCATTGCAGCCCGGGATCAAGCGGTCGCGGAACGTGCTTTCCGCTCGGCGGCAAACTCGGCCGGGCTCAGCAGCGGAGCCAGGTTTCGCCCGGCGAACATATCGGCGAAAACCGCCACCAGTTCCCCTTCGATCGGGCCGTTGGTGGCCAGGACCTCGCGGCTGTCGAGCCGGAACGGGCTGCGGTCGTAACGCGTCAGGGTGCCCCCAGCCTCGAGCACCAGCAGCGCGCCGGCCGCCGTATCCCACGGGTTCAGGCCGAACTCCCAGTAGCCATCGACGCGGCCGGCGGCGACATAGGCCAGGTCAAGCGCGGCCGAACCGGCCCGGCGCAGCCCGTGCGTCCGCAGGGTGAGCTCATGGTAGAAGTGGATGTTGGGGCTGGCGTGGCGCGAGCGGCTGGGAAAGCCCGTCGCCAGCAACGCTTCCGACAGGTTCGGAGTGCTCGAGGTCGCGAGCCGGCGGCCATTGAGGTACGCGCCCTTGCCGCGCTCGGCAACAAACAATTCGTCGCGCAAAGGGTCGTACAACACGGCGGCCACCAGTTGGCCATCGGTGCCCTCGGGGGTACCGGCTGGCCGGGGCTCCCGGGCGGGCGGAACGCAGAACACCGGGAAGCCATGCGCGAAGTTGG
>CAXTYP010000191.1:0-5466 GCA_964248435.1 uncultured Acidobacteriaceae bacterium
CGGAAGCAGCCTGACGCCGGACAGCAAGGCGGACCTGGCCCACGAGCTCGAAATCAAACTGGTGCAATGCAACACCGCGCTGGCCGAAGCGCTGGGCCTGGAACTGGATGCACTGGTCGCGCCCGCCGGTGGCGAGCACGGGCTTTCGCCGGAGGTTTCGCGGACCCACGTGACACCCGGCGAAAGCTTCGCCGTGCGGCTCAGGGTGGCGGCCGCGGAGCCCTGGAGCGTGGAGGCTGAAAGCGCGGGAGCTCCAAGCGCCCGCGTGAGAAATGCCGGGCCGGGAAACGCCGAATCCGGCAGCGCCACTGCCGCGAGTCAAGACCCGGGCTTGCACTTTGTGAGCGCCGTGGTCCAAACGCCGGCGGGCGAGCACTGGACGGTGGAGCCAACCGCCGGGCCAGGCAAGGAAGCAGCGCAGGCCGGGGCCGGCGATGCCTTGTTTCATGTGACAGTGCCGGCCGATGCTGCGCCGACCAGGCCCTTTTTCACCCGGCCCTCGATCGAGCAGGCCTTTTACGACCTGAGCGACCGGAGGCTGGCCGGCGAAAGCCTCACGCCCTATCCCGTGTCCGGCACGGTCGAGTTTCGCTACGGCGGCGTCCCGATCCGTTTATCGCAGGTGGTGCAGGGCGTGGTGCGGGAACGCGGGCCCGGCAACGTCCAGTTTCCGCTGGTCGTGACGCCGGGACTCTCGGTCACTTTGCCGCGAACCGTGGCCGTGGTGCCGACCGGGAAGCATGAGCTGACGGTTGAAACTTCCGTAGTGAATGAGCAGGCGGCACCGGCGCAGGCCACGCTGAAGCTGGTCGCACCGGCGGGCTGGCTGGTGCAGCCGGCCTCCCTGACAATGGCACTCGCACCCGGCGAGCGTTCGGCGCAGCACTTCGCAATCACGGTGCCTGCGGGTGCGGGCACCGGCAACATCCAAGTGGTGGCGCAGGCTGACGGCCGGCAATACACGGCCGGATTTTTCACTGTGGGCTATCCCGGGCTGCGGCCGTCGGACCTGTACCGCGCGGCCACGCTGCAGGTGCGGCCGGTCGAGGTCCGCGTCGCGCCGGGCGTGCGGGTGGGCTACGTGGCGGGCACGGGCGACGAGGTGCCGGCGGCGCTGGCAGCGCTTGGGATCCTGGTTGACCCGCTCACGCCGGCCGACCTGCTCACGCGCGATCTCCACGGGTACACGACCATCATGCTCGGCGTTCGGACCTACACGGCTGCCCCCTCGCTCGGGCAGGCGCGGGGGGTGCTGGAGCAGTTTGCCCGCGCGGGTGGAACCGTGGTGGTGCAGTACCAGAGCGGCGATTTCGACGGGGTGCCTTTCGCGCTCCATCTTGGCTCCCAGCCGGCGCGGGTGGTTGATGAGCGCTCCCCCGTGTCGCTGCCCTCGCCGGCGGACCCGCTGCTGACCACGCCCAACCACATCACGGAGGCCGATTTCGAGGGGTGGGTGGAGGAGCGGGGGCACGGCTTCGCAGCGAGTTGGGCACCGCAGTGGACCTCGCTTCTTGCGACCGCCGACCCCGGGCAGTCTCCGCAGGGCGGCGGACTTCTACTGGCTCCGCTGGGGCGCGGGCGCTTTATTTACGTGGCGCTGGCCCTGTACCGGCAGCTGCCGGAAGGCGTTCCGGGAGCATACCGGCTGCTGGCCAACCTGGTCAGCGCCGGGGTGGCTCCGTAGCCAGATCACCGCGTCCGCGGGTCCTCACCCGCGGTTTACGGGCGCAGTTTGCCGGGTTGTAACAATCTTCTGGCAGGATCGAACCGTTTGGGTGCAAGCACCGCCCTGCCCCGGGGCGCAGCCCAGCGAGCTTTGCCAGAGAAAGAAAGTGACCCCGGAACAGCAACTTCCATTTTGAGAGGCTCCATGAAGATGAATTTAAAAGCGCTTGCCAGCCTTGTTCTCCTATCAGCCGTGGCCGGCCAGGCGCATGCCGCCGTGGCGGCGCCTGACGCACCGGCGACGAGGACGTCCAAAGCAGGAGGCAAACGCCACGTCCGCGTCCGCAAGGCGACCGGGCCCACCGTGCAGTCGCAAATTGAAGCACTGCGCAGCGATATGGCGGCCCAGCGCACGCAGATCGACAGCCTGCAGCAGCAGTTGTCGGCGCGCGACGCCCAACTGCAGGCCGTGCAGCAGCAGTCGCAGCTGACTGTCCAGCAGGCGACCGAGCAGGCCCAGGATGCGATCGCTGCCCAGCAGTCGGTCAATGCGCAGAACACCACGGCGGTCACCGCGCTCCAGGGCTCGGTCGCCGATCTCCAGGGCAACACCGCCTCGCTTGCCACCACCATCCAGACCGACCAGGCCGCGACCAAAAAGGCCATCGAAACGCCCGACATCGTTCACTACAAGGGCATCGGGCTGGGCTTTACCAACTCGTTTATCGAGTTCGCAACGGTGGACCGGACGCGCGCGACCGGCTCCGATATCAACACGCCGTTCCTGTCGACCCCGCTTGCGGCTTCGGACGCCGGGCACATCAGCGAGTTCTTTGCATCCGGCCGGCAGTCGCGCCTGGCGATCACCGCCACCGGCAAGATTCCTTCGGCCACGCTGCAGGCCTACTACGAGCTGGACTGGCTGGGTGCCGGCATTACGTCCAACAACAACCAATCCAACAGCTACGTTATGCGCGAGCGGCAGTTGTGGGGCCAGGCCGCGCTGAAGAGCGGGCTGACGGTGACAGGCGGCCAGCAGTGGACGCTCGCGACGGAAACCCGCAACCTGCTGGATAACAAGACCGAGGTGCTGCCAGACACGATTGACCCGCAATACAACGTGGGCTTTGTGTGGGCGCGCCAGCCGGGGCTGCGCGTGACGCAGCGGTTCGGCGACAAGGCCGCCGTGGGTATCTCGGTGGAGCAGGCGCAAACACTGACGCCGAGTTGCCAAAGCACTGCGACCACTCCCGTGCCCACGACCACGACGGTGAATGGCGTCACGACCACGGTGAATGTGACCACTGCGGTCGCCTGCCCAACCAACTATGTGAATGGAGAAGTCGGCACCGGGGGCGGGCTTTACAACGCCACGGCTGCCTACAGCTTTAACCTGGCGCCCGACGTGCTGGCGAAGCTGGCGTATCAGAACAAGTTCGGCCACTTCGAGCTGTTCGGTGTGGGCCGCTTTTTCCGCAGCCGCGTGTACCCGGGTCCGAACCTGGCGGCGGGTGTGACCACTGCTGGAGCGACGGGTGCTGCCGGTGCCTACAACAACACCAGCGTTGTGGGCGGGGTCGGCGGCGGCTTCCGCGGCTACCTGGCGCAAAAAAAGTTTGAGGTTGCGCTTCACGGCCTTTACGGCGACGGCACAGGCCGCTATGCTTCGGCGCAGCTGCCGGACACAACGATCAACCCGCGCGGCCAGCTCGCGCCCCTGCACAACTTCGCCGCGCTGGGAGAGCTTTTCGCCCACGCAACCCCGCGCCTCGACATCTATGCCGATGCGGGCGTCGAAGAGGTGGGCCGCAGGGTTTTTGCTTACGGCAACAGCTTTGAGGGCTACGGACTGCGAACGGCAAACAACACCGGCTGCGGCACGCAAGGGGTTCCAGGTACAGCGGCAGGCGTTTACCCTCCAGCCCCGGTGGGCTATGTGCCGGGGGGTACCGGCACCTGCAACGGCAACAACAAGAGCGTGGTTGAAGGCACTCTCGGCTACGATTACTACTTCTACAAGGGACCCATGGGCCGCTTCCGCCAGGGCTTCCAGTACTCCTGGCTGGAGCGCGCGCTCTGGTCCGGCTCGACCCATACCTCGCCGAAAGCGAACAACAACATCTTTGAAACCAACATCCGCTACTACCTGCCCTAAAAGGTTTCTGGATACACTGCAGCGCCAAGGCAAAGGCACCTCTTGCGAGGTGCCTTTTGCTTTGCCATTCAACCGCCTGCGCGGCTTGCGGCCACTGCGCGGCATGGACTCGGGATGGGAGCAGCGGCTCCCGCTCCTCGCGGTCAGCGTCGCTTCATCGCACGGCTTTGTAGTCGGCAGCCGCCGGCTTCGCATACACCTGCTTTGGCGTCGGCAGCTCCGATACGTTCCATCCACCGCCCAGCGCCTGCACCAGTTGCACGGCTGCCGTCATTTGTGTGATCTGCGTGGTGTACAGCGATTGCTGGTCGTTGAGCAGCGTGTTTTGCGCCGTGATCACGTTCAGGTACGGGTCCAGCCCGGTGCGAAAGCGATCAATCGCCAGGTCCAGGTATCGTTGCGCTGACTCAGCCGCTTGCCGCTGCTTGGCGATCTCCTGCGACTGGATACGGACCTCGGCCAGCGAGTCCTCGACCTGCTGAAACGCTGTCAGCACTGTTTGCTGGTAAGCCGCGACATCGGCGTTGTAGAGCGCGACGTACTGGTGAATGGTCGAGCGCCGCAGCCCCGCGTCGTAGACGGTCTCAGAAAAGGCTGGACCCGCCGACCAGAAGCGGCTCGGCCAGTCGAACCAGTGCTTAAACGTGGAGCTTTCAAAGCCGCCATCAGCCGTGAGCGTCAAGGTCGGAAAGTAGGCTGCGGTTTCCACGCCGATCAGCGCATTGGCTTCGGCCATGGTGCGTTCGGCGGCGGCGACATCGGGGCGGCGTTCGATAAGCTGCGATGGCACACCGGTGGGAATGGGCGGCGGGGTCATGGTGACCGCACGCGCGGGCAGATGAAAGTCGGTCGCGGGCTTGCCGATCAGTGTCGCAATCGCGTGCTCATAGGTAGCGCGCGGCGCCGCGACGGCGATGGCCTGCGCTTCGGCGCTTTCAAGCGTGGTTTGGGCCTGCACCACCGACTGCTGGTCGGTGATGCCGGTCTCGTACTGCGCCTGCGCCAGCTTGAGCGAGTCGCGGTCGGCCTGCGCCAGCTTGTTCAGAACGGACTGCAGGGTGTCTTCCCCGCGCAGCTCAAAGAATGCCTCGGCAAGCGCGGCCTGTTCAGTCAGCCGCTCGTTCTCCAGGTCGGCAGCGCTGACCTGCGCGGCGTACTCGTTTTCGCGGATCGTATTGCGGATGCGGCCCCACAGGTCGGGCTCCCAGGAGATATCGAGCGGTGCCGACCACAAGGTGCTTTGACGGCCCGCGCTGGTTGTTCCTGAGGTGCCGGTGCCGGTGGTGCCGGTGCCCCCGGTGGCGCCGGTCGTTCCCGTGGTGCCCGTCAGGTTGGTCAGGTTTCCCGAAGCGCGCGACCGGCTGAATGCAGGCCCGACCGACACCGTTGGGAACAACTGCGACCGCGCTTCGCGGATCAGGGCTCGCGCGGCCATGAACTGCTGAAACGCCTGCTTGATATTCTGGTTATTGATATCGAGCTGGTCTTCGAGGCCATTTAAATCCGGATCTCCAAACACCTGCCACCACTTGCCGCGCAGCATGGCGTCGTTCGGCGCGGCCGCCTTCCAGGTGCTGCCGTCCTCGGCGACACCGGCGGCATTGGAGGCCGAGGTGCCCGGGTAGCTCGTGGCTGTAGGCGCGATG
>CAXTYP010000192.1:0-5432 GCA_964248435.1 uncultured Acidobacteriaceae bacterium
ACTCCGCCACGGCCTTGGCCCCGGCAGCAGCCGCGCCGCAACGCCCCGCGCCCAATCCTCGCTTGTTTCGCGCCTTTACCCGCCAGCAAATGGCCCTCAACGACCTGCCGTCTACCGAGTTTGGCCGCTTGCTGGCCCACAGCTATACCTCCAACGGCGGCTGGTATGTTGCGGCCATTCCCATCGCTTTCCAGATGGAAGGCAGCGGAAGCGGCACCACGCATTTTTCCCCCTACAACTACGACCGGCATGTTCCGCTTGGCTTTTACGGCGCCCCGTTTGCTCCCGGCACCTACCGCGGACGCGTCGAGCCCACCGACCTGGCCGTCACCCTGGCCTCCGTTCTTGGAGTCAACCTCCCATCCGCGGCCACGGGTCGCGTTCTGACGGAGTCGCTCAAGCCCGTGCCGGAGTTCAACTACCCCAAACCGCCCGCGCCCGCCCCGATCAAGGGACATGGCAGGCCGGGCCGCCGGAGGTCTCGATGAAGCCCGACATGCGCGTCCGGTTCGCCGGCATCCCCTTGCAGACGCCCGTCGTTGCTGCGAGCGGCACCTTTGGCTATGGGGTCGAGTTTGAAGACATCGTCCGTCTTGACCGCATCGGTGGCTTCGTCACCAAGGGGCTTTCCACCCTTCCCATGCCGGGCAACGCCGCCCCGCGCATCATCGAAACCGCCGCCGGCATGATCAACGCCATCGGCCTGCAAAACGTCGGCGTGGACGCGTACGTCACGCAAAAACTCCAGGCTTTCAGTCATTTCCCGCCGCCGTGCGCCATCCTGTGCAACGTTTTCGGCTACACAATCGACGACTACCTGGCCGTTATCCACGTGCTCAACTCGGCCGACGGCATCGCCGCGTACGAGATCAACGCCTCCTGCCCGAACACAGCCCACGGCGGCATGGTCTTCGGCGCAGACGCAAAGCAGCTGGGCGAACTGGTAGCCAAAACCCGCAAAGCCAGCGACCGGCCGATTTTTGTGAAGCTCTCACCCAACGTGACCTCCATCGCGGCCATGGCCCGCGTGGCCGAGGAGAACGGGGCCGATGGACTCACGCTGGTCAACACGTTCTTGTCGCTTGCGATCGACATCAAGACCCGCCGCCCGAAAATCGCGAACGTAACGGGTGGCCTGTCCGGCCCGGCCATCAAGCCGATCGCCGTGCGCATGGTTTGGGAGGCCGCGCAGGCCGTCCGAATCCCGATCATGGGTCTGGGCGGGGTTGCAAGTGGGGAGGATGCGGTCGAGTTCTTGATGGCGGGAGCCACCGCCGTCCAGGTGGGCACGGCCAGCTATGCCGACCCCCGCGCCGTGGAACGAATCGCCGGCGAGCTGGAACACTGGTGCGCACGCAACGGGGTTGCCGAGGTGCAAAGCTTGACCGGTTCATTTGAAAGCGGAACGGTCAAACCGCCGCTTCCCGGCATGGTCAGCAGTGTTCCCGGTGGAGTGCCGGTGAGGATGGCGACTCTTGCTACCGAAAAGATTGACAAGGCTAAAGAAACCCGTATCTAGCGAGCATCCGAGCCGCCGGATCGCGACCAGCGGGAGCGCAACCACTCTTGTTATGCAAGCCCCCCAATAAGACACGCCACGAAGTGGCCGCCAGCCGCGCAGGCGGTTTGGTCTTGCAATACAAAGGCCCAGGCGTGAAGCCTGGGCCTTTGTATTGCACAAGCCTTAAGCAGCCTTCCGGTGCGTCCGGTTGCGGCGTTCGCGGGCCTGGGCCATGGCGACTTCGCTCAGGTAAGTCGGTGCCGGCGTCACAAGCGCGACCAGCAGCCATAGCAACACGGAAGCGAGCAGGCCCGTCACGGCAAGGTCCTGCAGCGTCAGGGGGAACTGAAGCTGTCGCATGTGGAGGGCGATGGCCCAGGTTCGCAGCGGCTCCAGGTGATGAATCACAGCGATGGCCAGCAGAAACGCCAGGATGGAAAGGGTAGCCAGGCCGATGAGGGAAACATCAATGGTGCGATGCAGCCGCTGCCGGGTGCGGCAGCCGCGGCAGGTAACGAGGTGGTCTTCCAGGTCGCCACGCAGCTCGGGCGAAGAACCGGAAAGGTCATAGCGCCACGAGGAAAGAATGGCGCCGATGACGGGATCGTTGCAGTTGCGCATGCCGTTCCTTTCCTGGGAAGAATTGTCGCCGGGACAAAAAGCCGGCCTGCAATTGTGGGCGGCAGTGGATGGGCCTCACACTGTCTCGAACCACCCTGCACTTGCCGCCCTGAATGGGCCGTGCTTTTATTGTAAGCGTTAGCAGGCGCCGATGTGAACGGCCCCGACTCCCATCGATAAACATGGGATGCGGCGGCAGCTTCCACTACAAACAAATCGGCTCCGTCGGGACATGCTGTTGTGCCACCACCAGCCGGTTGGCCAGCAGCTTCATACGGTCGCGCAGGGCCCATTCAGCGGCTACCCGGGCCAGCACCGGCATGTTGTTGCTTTCTGACAGGTGCGCCAAAACCACGTACGCTGCCTGCCCGTCATAGCTTTTTTCAAGGAACTCGGCCGCGGCGGTATTTGAAAGATGCCCCACCCGCGACATCACCCGCTGCTTGACCGACCACGGGTAAGGGCCGTCGCGCAGCATGTCCAGGTCGTGGTTCGACTCCAACATGACCACATCGCACCCGCGCAGCTGCTGCGATACATTCGCCGGCATGTAGCCCAAGTCCGTCGCAAGCCCGATGCGAACACCCTCGCTTTCCAGCACGAAGCCGACCGGGTCTGTCGCGTCATGCGGGATGGTGAACGCGGTGACCCGGAGGTCGCCGATCGCAAACGGCTTGCCGGCGCGGAAGTACTCGACGCCGTGCAGCGCGCAGGGATCGGCGCTGGAGTCGGGGCTGGAGCCGGCGCTGGGAGTCGGGCAAGCCGCCTCCGCGGCTGGCAGCCACTTTGTGGCGGGTTCTCCGGGGGATGCTGGTTCGTCTGCTGTTGCGGCCTTCCCATTGGTCGGAGCGGCGATCTCACGTGTAAACGCTTCAGACTCCTCCGCACACTCGGCCAGGGCGGCTTCCCGGTAGAACGGATTGGCGGCATCCGGCCCGGGCGGCTTCCCGGCTTTTTCGGCTTCCGCGGCCCTCCCGGCGGCTTCCGCCTTGCGCGTTGCCAGCCAGTCGGCATAGGTCATGCGGCGCTGGGGCACCATCCAGCGCATCCATGCGCGGTGTGTCGCCTCGGTAAAGTACACGGGAATGCCCAGCTTGCGGGCCAGCACCGATAAACCCTGCACATGATCCTGGTGCTCATGCGTGATCAGGATGGCATCGAGCTTCCGGGGGTCTTCCCCGGCCTGCGCCATGCGCTTCAGCACCTCGCGGCAGCTCACCCCGGCATCGACCAGCACCGACGTGCGGCCGCCCGTCACCACCGTGCAGTTGCCACGGGAGCCGCTGGCCAGCACTGTCATCCGAACCATGTTCTTACGATACTCCTGTGAACGAAAGGGACGAACTACGGAATCTCGATCAGCAAGGAGGTGATGTTGTCGCGCCCGCCGGCCCCGAGTGCCGCGTTCAGCAAAGCCTCATTCAGCTCCTGGAGCGGGACCTCCAAGGCCAGCAGTTCGGCCAGCAGTTCGGCTATCTGTTCGTCAGGCACCTCGCGGAACAAGCCATCCGTGCACAGCAGCAGCAGGTCACCGGGCTCCACAGGAAGGGTCCGGATCTCCGGGTCCACGGAGCGCCGGGTGCCCACCGACCGCGTGATAATGTTGCGCATCGGTGACAGCGCGGCCTGCTCTTCATCGATGACGCCCATGCGCAGTTGCTCGGCCACCAGCGAGTGGTCTTCGGTTTCGCGTGACAGGGTACCGGCACGCCAGCGGTAGCAACGGCTGTCTCCGACATGCACCAGCTTCATCTCATCCCCGCCGCACCCGGCCAAAGCAATCAGTGTGGTTCCCATGCCTGCCAGGGAGGCATCCTGCGCGGCGTGAGCCTGGACCCGCCGGTTGGCAGCGCATACGGCCTTGGCCACGCTTTTCGGAGTTCGCAGTTCGGGCGAAACGGCGACCATGTGCTCCAAAAAAGCATCGGCAGCCGTCCGGCTGGCGATCTCGCCTCCCGCCGCCCCACCCATTCCGTCGCAAACCACAAAGACCCCGGCCTCGACCGAATAGCTCCATGCATCCTGGTTGCCACGCCGAACGGAGCCGGTATGGCTCAGGGCGGCAACGCGGGTTAGAGGGGCAACAGGCACGGGACTTACTTTACACGCCGAAAAGCGCCACGCGCGAGCATTCACATAACATCCACGCGCACCCGTTCCAAAACGGGAAATGGGGAACGGGCAGCCCAAAAAGCCTCGGCTACTCCCTCGCGACCGTCTTCTTCTCCGTCGGCTCAGGAACGGAAACCGCCAGGCCGGACAGCTCGCCCTCGACATGGAGAGGCTGCTCCCCGGGACCATACCCGTGCATGGAGTGAGTTTTGAAGTCGCTGGGCGGCGTGGTTCCCGGCGGGTTCGCAATCTCCTCGTACTCGAGGTCAGCTCCGTCGGTCACACGAAGGATATAGTCGCCTTCGGGTACAAAGCTCAGTGTCCAGGCTGTGTCACCCCTGGAAAGCTCCGTACTTGCGAACTCAGAGCGGTCGTCAGCGTGGAGCAGGGTCACCTTGCCGCCGTTGACAGTGTGGCCGTCGCGGGCAGCGACCACTGAACCGGAAACGCTGTGCAGCTTGCCCAGCGGCACCGTAATGTCCTCTCCCGGACGTTCCTCGCCAAGCTTCAAAGTGAACGGGGTTGCATCCCTGGCTCGCAGCTTGCTGCCGGAGTAGATAGGGATCTGGTAATCGCCCTCTGTAAAGACCCCGTAGCCGCCGTTCGCATTGATGTCATAGCCGATCTTGCCAAGATGGAGCTGCACGTCCAGCAGGTACTCGCGCGCGGGCAGGCTGGCGATGCGAAAGGTGCCGCGATCATCGGTGATAACGGAAGGGGCGCCCGGCTCTGGGCCATCGCGCGGCACCACCCACTTATCATTCTTTCCATCCTTCTGTCGCACCAGCAACTCGACCTTGAGACCGGCGGCAGGGCTGCCGTCGTCGTACAAAACCGTCCCGCTGACGGCGGCACCCCGCTCCAGGCTCACATCGACGGACGCCGGTGCACCTGCCTGTACCGTCACCCGCGGCACGACGCTTGCGATCCCCTGCTTCAGTGCTTTGTCGGGTTTCGAAAGCTGGTCCCCACTCACTCCAAGCGTTGCAAGCGGGGAAACATAGCCGGGCTCCGAGGCAAACACATAATAAGTGCCTGGCGCCACGTGGTTAAGGATAAAGGAGCCGTCTGGCAGTGTTTGCACGCCGCTCAAGTGAGCGGACACGCCGGATTTTGTATCCGAAACATAGCCATCAATAGCATTCGCCGGTTCGAGCATGACAGTGGCGAGGCGAGCCGGGCCGTTGGTGTCTGCACA
>CAXTYP010000193.1:0-5425 GCA_964248435.1 uncultured Acidobacteriaceae bacterium
ATGGAATCACCAGCATCCCGCGCGTCGACAAGATCGTCGGCCCCGGGAACGCTTACGTGACAGCCGCGAAGAAGCTGGTTGCGTTCGATGCCGGCATCGACATGCTGGCCGGGCCGACCGAGATCGTCGTGACGAGCGAAACCGGGGAGCCGGCCGAGATCGCCGCCGACCTCGTCGCGCAATCCGAACACGACCCGGACGCGGTGGCGATTTTTGTCACCACGCAGGCCGAGTTGGCCCGCCGCGTCGTCGCGGAAGCGAAGCGCCAGGCCCGCGAAAATCCCATCGCGGCGCTGTCGCTTTCGCGTAATGGCATCGCGATCGTAGCCGGCTCCATCGAAGAGTCGCACGAGATCACAAACCGGCTCGCAGGCGAACACCTAACCGTGGACACGACGGAGGACCTCCAGTGGGTGCGCCACGCCGGTTCCGTTTTTGTCGGGCGCTGGTCACCGCAGCCGATGGGCGACTATGTGTCGGGCCCGAACCACACGCTACCGACCGGCGGCGAGGCGCGATTGCGCGGCGGCCTGAGCGTGTACGACTACCTCAAGCTGATCACCGTGCAGGAGTACACCCCTGCTGGCCTGGCCGCATTGGGTCCGGCGGCGATCCGGATGGCCGAAGCCGAAGGGTTGGTGGGTCACGCCGAAGCCGTACGCGTACGCGGGGTCAAGGCGTGAGCGCGCCTCCGTCCACCACCGCGCCGGCTCCGCGCGAAACCGTGCGCGCCATGAAGGAGTACCACCCGCCGCTCGGCAACCGCGATGGGCTCCGCCTGGACTTCAACGAGAACACGCTGGCCTGCTCGCCGCGCGTCCGCGAAGCCCTGGGCCGCGTCTCAGCCGGCGACCTGACGCGTTACCCGGAGCGCGCGCCCGTTGAAGGTCGGGTCGCTGCTCACCTCGGATTGCAGGCCGAACAGGTGTTGCTGACCAACGGTGTCGACGAGGCCATACACGTCCTTTGCCAGGCGTACCTCGACCCCGGTGACGAAATGCTGCTGCCGGTGCCCACCTACTCCATGTACGAGGTGTACGCCTCGGCAGCGGGGGCCAGGGTCGTGCCCGTGCAGTCCGACCGGACCGATTTCGCTTTTCCGTACGGGCGAGTGCTGGCCGCGATCACGCCGCGTACCCGGTTGATTGCGCTCGCCAACCCAAACTCCCCGACCGGCACAACGCTCGGCCGCGAGCAGATTCTCGCGATTGCAAAAGGGGCACCGCAAGCGATCGTGCTGGCTGACGAAGCCTACTTCCACTTCTTCGGCGAAACAGTTCTCGACTGCATCGACGAATACCCGAATCTTGTGGTCGCGCGCACGTTTTCAAAAGCCTACGGCCTGGCCGGACTGCGCCTTGGATTGCTCGCAAGCAGCGACGAAAACATGCACTGGCTGCGACGCGTGATCTCGCCCTACAGCGTCAACGGGCTGGCGCTGGCCTGCCTGCCGCCCGCGCTCGCCGACACGGCATACCTCAGCTGGTACGTCGGCGAAGTGACGGCAGCGCGCGCCGAGTTTTATGCCCTGTGCTGTGAACTCGGGATTCGCAGCTGGCCTTCGCGCGCCAACTTTGTACTGCTGGAGGTTGGCGCGAAACACCGCGAGTTCACGCAGGCGATGCAGGCCCGCGGCGTTCTGGTGCGCGACCGCTCGGCCGACCCCGGCTGCGAAGGTTGCGTGAGGATCACCATCGGCACGCGCGAACAGATGCATCTTTGCCACGATGCCCTGCGCGGCTGGCTCGCCCAGGAAGTGCAGGGAAAAAGGAGCGAGGTCCACGCATGAGCGAGCTGTCAAAGCCGCAAGCGAAGGTGCGCAAAGCGCAAGGGGACAAGCGCGTCGCAACCATTCAGCGGGATACGACCGAAACCACAATCGCGCTTCGGCTCACCATCGAGGGCACGGGCATTTACAAAATTTCTACCGGCATCCGCTTCTTCGATCACATGCTGGAGCTGTTTACCCGCCACGGCGCTTTTGACCTGGAGCTCACCTGCAAGGGCGACCTCGACGTCGATCAGCACCACACCATCGAGGACGTCGGCATCGCGCTGGGCGAGGCGTTCGACCAGGCGCTGGGTGACAAAAAAGGCATCCATCGCGCGGGCTACTTCCTGATGCCGATGGATGAAACCCTCGGCATCGCCGCGGTGGACCTGAGCGGACGCGTAGCCTGTAAAGTCAAAACCAAGGTCAAAACGACACTGGTGGGCGACCTGCAAAGCGAGCTCGTGGAAGACTTTTTCGAAGGCTTCGCGCGCGGTGCACGCGCCAACGTTCACCTGAAAACCATGTACGGCCGCTCCAACCACCACAAGCTCGAAGCGTTGTTCAAGGCGTTCGCGCGTGCGCTGCGCGTGGCCTGCTCGCGCGACCCGCAACTGGGCGAAATGCTGCCCTCCACCAAGGGCCTGCTGTGATCGCGGTCGTCGACTACAAGGCCGGCAACTTGACCAGCGTGCTGAAATCGCTGATGGCCACGGGAGCAGAGGGGCTACAGGTCACGGATGACCCTGCCGCGGTAGCACTTGCCGACAAAATCATCCTGCCCGGCGTCGGTCACTTCGCCGCCACGCGGCAGTTAAACGAGCGCGGCATCACAGGCGCAATCCGCGAGCGCGTGGACGCCGGAGTGCCCTTTCTGGGCATCTGCGTCGGGCTGCAATGGTTGTTCGATGGCAGCACCGAGTCGCCGGAAACGCCGGGCTTCGGTGCGTTCGCGGGTCATTGCTCCCGGTTCAGCGATCCCTCGCTCAAGTGCCCGCACGTGGGCTGGAATGCGCTTGCGATTCTGCGGGAAACGCCGCTCACGCGAGGCTTGCACGATGGCGAGCACGTTTACTTCACCCACTCCTTTCGCGCTCCCCTGGTGCCAGAAACCACGGCGACCTGCGACTACGGCGGCGCATTCTCAGCAGTCGTCGAGCGCGGAAACATCATGGGCGCGCAGTTCCATCCTGAAAAATCCGGCCCCGCCGGACTGCAACTGCTGCGGAACTTCCTGAGACTCTGAACCTATGCTGATCCCATGCTGACAAAACGAATCATTGCCTGCCTCGACGTCCGCGACGGACGCGTCGTCAAGGGGGTGCAGTTCGAACACATCATCGACGCCGGCGACCCCGCCGCCCTGGCCGCCCGCCACGCGGAAGCCGGTGCCGACGAGATCGTGCTGCTCGATATCACGGCGACGCACGAGGGACGCGGAACCCTGATCGAAACAGTGCGCAACACCGCCAAGCGTTTATTCGTGCCGTTCGCGGTGGGCGGCGGCATCCGTTCGAGCGACGATGCAACGGCCGTGTTCGACGCGGGCGCGGACAAGGTTTCGATCAATTCCGCCGCGCTATCCAACCCCGGGCTCATCGACGCGATCGGCCGGCGCTTCGGTGCGCAGGCCGTCATCGTGGCGATCGACGCACGACGCGCCGGGCAGATTCCCGAGCAGGCCGAGGTTTTTGTGAGCGGCGGCCGCAAGGCAACAGGCCGGCTCGCCATCGAGTGGGCGCGCGAAGCCGAAGCCCGCGGTGCGGGCGAAATCCTGCTGACCAGCATGGACGCGGATGGTACTCGTTCAGGCTTCGACTGTGAACTCACGGCAGCAGTCAGCGACGCCGTGCAAATCCCGGTGATCGCGTCCGGCGGTGCCGGCACGGCGCAACACTTCGCCGACGTGTTTAAACACGGACACGCCGACGCCGCCCTGGCCGCGAGCATCTTCCACTTCGGCGTGTCCGATGCGCGCGCCCTCAAGCTCCAACTGCAAGCTCAGGGCATTCCCGTAAGGCTGCCATGCTGATCCCCGCCATCGACCTGATGGGTGGCCGCATTGTGCAGCTGGTGCAGGGCGAAGAGCTTCGCATCGCGTCCGATGATTTCGATTACTGGATCGACCGCTTTCGCAACTACCCGCTCGTTCAGCTGATTGACCTGGACGCCGCGAAGCAGCAGGGCAACAACCGTGCATTGATCGAGCGGATTGCGTGCGAACTGCCGGTGCAGGTCGGCGGCGGCATCCGCACGGCAGGGCAGGCTCGGGCGCTTCTCGCGCTTGGCGTCCGCCGCGTTATCTTTGGCTCGGCGTTGTTTCCACCAAATGGCATCGATACCGAGCTCGCAAGTGAGCTCGCCGATGCCATCGGTCCGGAGCAGTTTCTTGCCAGCATTGACACAAAGAATGGCCGCATCGCCATTCGCGGCTGGCGCGAAGAGACCGGCCTGACCCCGGACGACGCCATCGCGGCACTTGAACCCTTTTGCGGTGGCTTTCTTTACACGCATGTTGACACGGAAGGAACATTGCAGGGCTTTCCTTTTGCCGTGGCCGAGCGTTTGCGCGCGCTCACCGCGAGGCGGCTGGTGGTGGCCGGCGGCATTCGCGAACAAGGAGAGATCGACGCGCTCGACACCATTGAGGTCGATGCCGTGGCGGGTATGGCGGTTTACACGGGGCTTATCGCCTCGTGACCCTGCGGCCGCCCTTGCGGCCGGGACCACGAGCGGGATCTCCCCCAACATTCCTGGCGGCTCCTTGGGGGCCGGTTCGCCGGCGCACAATGGATCCAATCACGGCGAAAAAAGCAGCCAGGGCCGCCATGATCACCGCCGGGCGCGTGTGGTGCACCAGCGCCGCCATGCCGGCCTGCAGCGCCCAGATCACGGCCAGCACCGCCCATATGATCCACAATCTCATGCTTTCTCAGGCTAGCATCCACCCTTCTGGACGCGTCTTCTTCGCTGTGCGCGTCGTCCAAACAGCAGGTGCTGCCCGAACTCCCGCACCGTCAGGGCCTCTTTGTGAATCGTAATAGGATGATGTTTGATCGACTCCCCCCCAGGGCTCCGCGTGCTCCGCGGCCCTTTCGCGGCTTTTTCCTGCTCGCATTCTCGGCTGTGCTCGCGCTGCCCGTGCAGGCTCAACAGCTGGCAGCCACCATGCCGGATGCCCCTTCTGCCGTGCTGTCGGCGCAGCAGGACGATAACGCGCACCAGCTCGAAAAGCAGACCACGCCCACGCAGCCCACGCCGAACGGCCCGGTCAACCCCACCAATGGGGACCAGCCGCAGCAGACCAAGCGCATCCTGGGAGTCATCCCTAATTTCCGCGCCGTTTCGGCCGATACCAAGCTGCCTCCGCAAAGTGTCAAAGAAAAATTCACCAGCACAACCCAGCAGAGTTTCGATTACTCCTCCGTTCTGTTTTCGGCCGTCCTGGCCGGCGTCAATCAGCTGGAAAACTCGACGCCGCAATTCCACCAGGGTGCGGCGGGCTATGGCCGCTATTTCTGGCATACTTTTGCCGACCAGACCGACGAAAACTACTGGGTACAGTTCATCGTGCCCGCGGTGACGCACGAGGACTCGCGCTTCTACACGCTCGGCCATGGCAGCATTCCGCGCCGCGCCTTATACGCTTTTGAC
>CAXTYP010000194.1:0-5403 GCA_964248435.1 uncultured Acidobacteriaceae bacterium
GGGATCGGCACGGCGGACTGTGTGCCGGTGCTGGTGGCCGACCGCAAAACAGGCGCGGTGGCGGCCTTCCATGCGGGCTGGCGCGGCACGCTGCGGCGCATCGTGGAGCACGGCGTGGGGCGGATGCGGCTGGAGTTTGGCGCGAAGCCGGCGAACATGGTTGCGGCCATCGGCCCGTCGATCGGGCAGTGCTGCTACGGGGTGGGCGACGAGGTGGAGGCCGAGTTCCGCTCGCAGTTCGCGTACGCAGACGAGCTGATTCGCGAGGTTTACGACGAAGACCCGGTCAAGAAGAAGTACCCGATGCTGTTTCTGAACCAGCGCGCTCCGGGACACGGCGACATGGGCCCAGCGTTGCACCTGGATCTGGCGGAGGCGAACCGGCGGCAGCTGCTCGACGCCGGGCTGCGGGCGGAGTCGGTTGAGGTGCTGCCGTACTGCACAAGCTGCCGGGGCGACCTGTTTTTTTCGTACCGCGCCGAGCATGGCAGGACGGGAAGGATGCTGGCAGTGATCGAAGCCCCGGACAGCCGGGCCTGACCTGTCTGGGGCTGGCTTAAAGCCCGGCTTTAGGCCGCCGGGTAGGTCTCCTGCGATTCGCTCGCGGGCTTGCTCGAAGAAACGGGGTTCACCAGATCGCGTAGCTCCTTGCTGGGCTTGAAGTAGGGAACGCGCTTGGCCGGAACTTCGACCTTGGCCCCGGTTTTCGGGTTGCGGCCCACGCGCGACTTGCGCTGCCGGATCCGAAAGGAGCCAAAACCGCGAATCTCGATCTTGTCGCCCTTTTTGAGCGCGCCCACCACGGACTCAAAAACGGTTTCCACGATGATTTCGCAGTCCCGGCGCGTCAGGTCGCCCAGGGTCAGAACTTCTTCCACCAGGTCAGCCTTTGTCATCGTCGTGCCGGCAGTCGCCATAGATTCCTCGAGAATGCGGTGGTGCGATGCCGTTGGAAGTTCCGCCCGGCTGCAGGGTGGGATGCTCGCCTTGGCCGCAAGCGTGGGCTCGTCGCCCGGGAAACGAAAACTGATGTGCACACGGCGCAAGCGGCCGGGCGGCCGCGACCGGGAACCCTCCGTCCGCAATCGACCATTTGCCCCTTGAAAAGGCTGCAATTCTGCCGTCAAACACTTTCCAGGCCCATAACCTGAGCCCAAATTTCGCGCATTCCGCCCGGCAACTCATAGGCCGGTTTTGACCTCATGGCGGGCGGGGCCAATCTCGTTTTGACACCGGGCCGCCGCCTTGCTACTGTCAGAACTTGTGCTGTCCCCGTCGTCCAGTGGCCTAGGACACCGCCCTTTCACGGCGGTAACACGGGTTCGAATCCCGTCGGGGACGCCAAATCCTTTTCCTTTCAAGCCTTGCCGGCCTCCATCACCCTCCCAGGCGCTGCCCTCATGCGCCGACCGCTTCTTCTCGGGTCCTGCAGGCCGCTCCCGGTTCCATAATCGCCGGCTCTCCCTGTTGTAGCCGTGAGGAAGCGGACTCCCCCGCGAATCTTCGCTCGCGAACCGCCATCAAACGGAGCGATTCGACGCGACGGACGGAGATTTGATGAACAAAGCGGCTTACGAAAGCGACGCGCTGCTCCCCTACACCTACACCCGGTTCGACGACTTGTGCGCCGAAGAAAGGGGAAGTGGACGGGTGTACCGGGATGTGGAATACGCCATCAAGTCGGGTTTTCGCCCGATGTTGCTGGATCTGACCATTCCGAAAACAGCGCGGGGCCCCGTGCCCGTGGTTGTTTATCTTCACCCCGGTGCCTGGCAGGCCGGCACGCACAAGCCCACGGCGGCCTTTGTTTGTCAGAACCCGATCCTGCGCGGCCTGGTCGAAGGGGGCTTCGCAGTCGCATCGGTCGGGTACCGCCTGTCGACCGAAGCGCAGTTTCCAGCGTGTTTCCACGATGTTTGCGCGGCCGTGCGCTGGCTGAGATGCTACGCGCCGCAGCTGGGGCTCGACCCGGACCGCATCGGCAGCTGGGGTGAATCCTGCGGAGGGCACCTTTCGTGCCTGCTCGCGATGAACCTCCACGACGAAACGATGACGGGAACCATGGGCGTGACAGGTGTCCCTTCCACCGTGCAGGCCGCGGTCAGCTGGTACGGCGTCACGAACTTCCTGACCTTGCAGGAGCAGGCACTGCCCGGCACGAAGATCAAGTATGGGGCAGCCGGCTCGCCGGGTTCGCGCCTCGTCGGGGTCCCGCTCGATGACGATCCGGAGGCCGCCCGGAAAGCGAGCCCATTCGCCTGGGTCAACGGAAGCGCGTCACCCTTACAGTTTGTGCATGGCGACAACGATCACACGACGCCACCCCTGCAAAGCAGGAGTCTCCATGAAGCACTGGAAAGCGCCGGCAAGGAAACGGAACTTATCACCGTGCCCGGAGCGGACCATGAGTTGAAAGGGATGAACCCTGGGCCATGGGTCAGCGTGTCGGTTGATTTTCTCAAAAAGCACCTGCTGCGATAAAGCCCGGCGGGAGCGCGGCGGCTCTTGTAAAGGCGCTGCCGAAACGTTGAGCCGGTCCACAGAAATGGCAATCAGGACGGCAGTTTGCAAGCGCAAGGGCAGTACCCGCTTTGTATACTCGAGGTGGCAACGGCGACACACCGCTCAAGTCCTGGCGGGACCGTCACTCTCCCAGCCTTTCCACGAGACACTCAGCTTCCATGAAAGCTCACCTTCGATGGCTTGCCGTGGCGTCAGCGATCCCCTTTTGCGCGTCGCCGGCTCATGCGTGTGTCGCCTGCGGGTCGCCTGCCGCGCATCATCTGCGCCAGGCCCTGGGATCCTCTGATTTACCCATGGTTCTTGCAGCGGTCGCAGCACCGTTTCCGGTGTTGCTCGGCGCGGCGGTCGGGTTGAGCCGCTGGCTCGGCGGCCACCTGGGCGGTGACGCGTGAAGTCGCCTCGCGCGAGTGTGCTCCCAGCCATCCTGATTGGGATCGGTATGGGCGGTTTTGTGGACGGCATCCTGTTCCACCAGATCCTGCAGTTGCACAATATGTTGTCAAACGTGGTTCTGCGCAACAGCCTCGAAAACGAGCAGATCAATATGTTCTGGGACGGGCTGTTTCACGCGCTGACCTGGACGGTGACCGGGGCAGGCATTGTGCTGTTGTGGAACACGGCCCGGCGGACCGGCGCCGTTCCCGGGCCGGCGGCGTTTTGGGGCGCGGTGCTGCTGGGCTGGGGCTTGTTTAACCTGGTCGAAGGCACGATCGACCATGAAATCCTCGGGGTTCACCACGTGTACCAGAACGGCAACCACTTTTTGTGGGACGCGGTGTTTTTACTGGCAGGGCTCGTGTTCTGCGGTGTAGGAGTCTCCCTGGTGCGTCGGGAGAGGGTAAAAACTAGGTAGCGCAACCCCTTGTACTCTCGCTTTCCCCGTTTTCTTCCGCTAGACTCACCCTAATCCTGCTCCATCTCGAGTTTCCCGATGAAAACACTGACCGAGACTGCACCGGCGCTAGCCCAAGATTCCGCGACTCGCAAGCACTTTCGCTCCTCTTCCGGCGAGATCTTCGACGGCTATTTCTCCGAAGGCCGCACCTGGAGCTTTAAAAAGCAGGACCTGCTCGACGCCCGGGCACGCCGCCTATTTGAGAACGCGGCGCTGGCCTGTTCGGTGGACGCGTATCCGTTTCAAGCGCCGCTGACGCGGAAGACCGGGCCGTGTGTTGAGACCGACGGGCACGAAATGCTCATGCTTTCGAGCTACGACTACCTGGGCCTGATCGGCGATCCGCGGGTCGACGCGGCCGCGATTGAGGCGATCCGGCGCTATGGCACCGGTACCGGCGGCGTCCGCTTACTGACCGGAACGCTTGAGCTGCACCGCGAAACCGAGGAAGCGATTGCGCGGTTCAAGGGAACCGAGGCGGCGCTGACGTTTACCTCGGGCTATGTAGCAAACCTGGCGGTGATCTCGTCGCTCTTTGGACCGGCTGATCGCGTGATCGCGGACGCGCTTTCGCATCGCAGCCTGATGGACGCGTGCCGCCTGGCCGGGGTGTCCGTGCAGCGCTTTGAACACAACAACCCGGACTCCCTGCGCCACGAGATCCAGAATGGCCCGCAGGCCAACCGGACGTTGATTATCTCGGACGGCGTCTTTTCGATGGACGGCGACATTTGTTGCCTGCCCGAGCTGATCGCGATCAAGAAAGAGTTCGGCTGCTTTCTCTTGATGGACGAGTCGCATGCGACGGGCGTTCTGGGCGCGGGCGGACGCGGCACGGACGAGCATTGGGGTGTCGACACAAACGACGTGGACATCTGGACCGGCTCGCTGGCCAAGGCAATGCCCTCGGGCGGCGGCTTTGTTGCCGGCTCGCGCGAGCTGATGATTTTTCTCCAGCATGCGTCGGCCCCATTTATCTTTTCGGGCGCGATGCCCGCGCCGATGGCGGCAGCGGTGGGCGCGGCCATCCGGATCGTGGAAGCGGAGCCGCAGCGGGTGGACCGCATCCGGGCCAATGCGGAGCTTCTGCGCGGCGGGCTGAAGTCGCTGGGCTTCGATACAGGGCTGTCGGAAACCGCGGTGATTCCGCTGATGCTGTACGACGACGCACGCACGGCCTTGTTTGCGCGCGAGCTGCGTAACCATGGCGTGCTGACCTCGCCGGTAACGTTCCCGGCGGTCGCGCAGGGGACCTCGCGGCTGCGGCTTTGCGTGACGGCCGCGCATACCCAGCCGCAGCTGCAGTATGCGCTGGATGTGTTTGCGACGATGCGGGACGCGTAGTTGGGCCGTGGTTTGCCGGGCCAGTCAGCAGGTACGGCGCTGGTCACCGGGGCAAGCGGTTTTTTAGGCGGCCGGCTTGTTGCGATGTTGCTGGCCGCGGGCTGGGATGTTGTGGTTCTGGCCCGGGCCTCGTCGCAGATTTCAGGGTGGCCCGGGGTTTCCGTACTCCGTTGCGACCCTTCGATCAACGTCGAACAGTTCGATGAACTTCGAAGCGTTACGCACGTGTTTCACTGTGCCGGCTGCTCGACCGATTGGGCTCCGCTCCGGGAGTTCGAGGACGGCAATGTCGGCCATGTGCGAACGATGCTGGAGCTGGCCCGCACCTTGCCTGCGCTTCAAAGATTCCTCCATGTAAGTACGACGGATGTGTACGGCTACCCGGAGCAGGCAGGCGACGAAGCGATGCCTCCCCGCGACATCGGGCTGCCGTATAACCGGACCAAGCTGCGCGGGGAGGAGTTGGTGTGGACGGCTGCGCGGGCCGGGCTGCCGGTCACGGTAGTGCGCCCAGCCAGCATTTATGGGCCGGGCGGCAAGGCGTTTGTAACGGACCTTGTGGCGCTGCTGCGGCAACGATTGATGCTGCTGGTGGACGGCGGCCGGGTGCCGGCCGGGTTGGTGTATGTGGACGACGTATG
>CAXTYP010000195.1:0-5395 GCA_964248435.1 uncultured Acidobacteriaceae bacterium
CGCCCCCCAGCCCCCTGCCGGCCACCACACCGGGCATGGCCCCCCCCGCGCCCCTGCGCGCGAGCCCCGTCGCCGAACAGCCATTCGTATCGCCGGCCCGGCCGCTCCGGCGCGCCCGCCGTGAACTCAACCGTTTGCCCCGGGTGCAGCAGCCCGGCGGTGTAGCTGTAGCCGTTTTCGATCGCGGGCGGCTCGATACGGGGGGCCTCCGCGCCGCCCAGAACTTCTGAAGGCAGCCCCGCGGTGCCGGGCGTATCGCGCAGCGTCACGTCATGCACATCGCCCTTCAGCACGGACGGCACCATGCCGGGGCCGTCCATCGCCCACACGCCGTTGAAGTGCACGTCGCGCACACTCGGGTTCGGATAACGTATCTGGTACAACGAATACCAGTCTTCCAGGCGAATGTTCTCAAAGCTGTAATCGCGATGCGTCCCCACGCCGTTGGGATCGGCCCACAATTCAAAAAAGGCGAACGGCACTTTGCAGTCGCCGTAGCCCATATGCACCACGTCGATGTCGCGCATGTGGACGTGAGCGGTATTGCCGACCTTTTCCGGCCAGGCGACCCGCATGACATTTGAAATGCTGCTCGAAACAACCGTGTTTTCAATCGAGATGTCGGTCACGTCCGGCCCCGGCGTGTGCAAGGCTGCGTCCGTGTAGCCGTCCCAGTTGCTGTACATCGCAAAGGCGTCATCGGACGTGCGAAAAAAGCTGTCGCGCACGGTGGTATCGCCGCCGCCCAGCCAGTCCAGGCCATCCTGGTTGGCATCGCTTTTCACGCCCGCCACAATCTTCACGTTGTAGAAGCCGATGTGACGCGAGTTTTTCATCTGCACCTGCCACGTGCGGCTGCGCACGATCGCGGTAATGCCGTCGATCTCGATATTGCGCGCCTCGTCCATCACGATCGAGTGCCAGTCGCGCTTGTGCATCCAGCCGTTGTCGTCGTCGGGTCTTTGCGGGCCGTCGTAAAGGATCATGCCGCGGCCCAGCACGTGCACATCGTGTACCTGCCAAAGGTTCAGGGCGCCCAGGACCAGGGCGCCGCCGTCGAGATAGATCGTGTCGCCGTCAGCCGCATCGATCGACCCTCGATGCACGCCGGGCCCGTAGTAGCGCACGCCAGGCGTGCGGGGACCGATGCCAGAAGACTCCGGCGGGTTTGCAAACAGAAACAGCATGTCGGCTTCCGCGAAGTGGTCGCCGGGGCGGCTGATCGTCAGCTGTTCCGGGCCGTCGATGGGAAACGTGATGGTCGCGCCGTGCCGCACGGGGCGAATGCCTAGCCGCATCGGCTGCACCTCCACGCCGCGATCCCAGAAGTGCGGATCGTCGGCGGTCACGGACACGTTCACCGGGCCGCTTTGGCTAAAGTCGGCGTCGAAGTTCAGCAGGTAGTAGCGGCTTGCCGCGTGCACCACGGGGGTGCGCAGGCCGTTGATGGCGATGGTGTAGTGGCTGGAGCGTACTTCCCGCGGAATGGGGTAGAGCTTGACCGAACTAGCCAAAGTGAATGGGGCCAGAAAGAAACAAAGAAGCGCAAGGCAGCGCGCGCGAGCTAGGGTCACTGGTGCAAAGACCGGCATGGAAATCCTTGGTATCGTGAAGTGCATGGGAAGGCTACCAGAGTCCGGCGACTGCCTGCAGGCTGTCCTGATTGCATCGCGATTGGCCGGGGCGATCCGGTTAAGCGTGATGGACCAAGAGGCCCAGCAGGTAGCCGAGCAGCACAAGAGGCAACGCGAATAGAACCAGCAGCGAGCCCAGCAGGATCAGCAAAAACGCCCAGTCGCGCCAGCCGTGGCGGCCAGGCTCGGCGATGTGCCTTGACAACAACGCATAGTTACGGCGGTTCGCTTTCCAAGCGATATCGAAAGCATCCCCCAGAATGGGCACCATGCCGATGCCGACGTCGAGGGCCAGATTGCCGAGCATGCGCGCGAGCAGCACCGGGGGCGCTCCACGAAACCAGGCCGCGATCACGATCAGTGACGAAAGCAGCCCGGCCAGCACATCGCCCGCAAAGGGCACCAGCCCGATCAACCCGTCGATGCCGAAGCGGATGCTGGTGCCCGGCACGACGAAGCAGTCATCCAGAAGGTGCGAGAGTTGTTCCAGGTTGCGGTCGGAAAATATGCCCGCGCTTGCCTGTGCGCCCAGCCTGAGGCCTTCCCGATTGCCGTTCACTTCCCTGCCGGACTGCTTTCCCATCGGATGGCACCTGCCTGCTTCGCACTTCGATGCGAGCTCGATGCTACAATTAGGTGTTGTATGGCGGCTATAGTTCAGTGGCAGAACGCCGGTCTGTGGATCCGGATGTCGTGGGTTCAATCCCCACTAGCCGCCCCACTCTCCGCCTTCCATGGCCGGTAACGTGCACGGCTCTCCTGTCACGGCAGCAAGCGGAAAGGTTCGGCTGGGGTGTTCCGGCTGGGCTTACACCAGCTGGCGACCTGGGTTTTACCCCGAAAAAACTCCGTTAAAAAAGCTGCTGGAAGCTTATGCCGCGCGCCTGAACGCGGTCGAGGTCAACTATACGTTTCGCTCGCTGCCGACGGCGGCTACCTCTGGCCGCTGGCTCGCGCAAACTCCGCCTTCATTTCGCTTTGCGTTCAAGGCACCGCAGCGCATCACGCATCATCGCAAGCTGCGCGATGGAGGCGAAACATTGGCGGCGCTCGCCCGCGCACTGGCCCCGGTCGCGGAAGCCGGGCGGCTCGGGCCGGTTCTTTTTCAACTACCGCCCACTTTTCGCGCCGATGTCGCACTGCTGGACTCCTTTCTAGGAGAGCCGCTGCACGGGCTCCAGACCGCGTGGGAGTTTCGTCACGCCTCGTGGTTCACAGACGCGACCTTTGCCGTGCTCGAGAAACATGGCTCCGTGCTTTGCGCGGCAGAAAGCGACGCCCTGCGCTCGCCCGACCTGCCCCTGGTCCCCACGTTGCGCGTTTTTCGGCTGCGCCGCAGCAGCTACACGGCAGGGGAGCTGACGGCCCTGGCTGAGCATTTTGCATCCCTGGCGCAGGAAGGTGCGGATGTATATGGCTTTTTCATGCACGAAGATGCGCCCGACGGCCCCCTGCGTGCCGCCGAAGTGCTGGCCCAGGTGCCGCCGGAGTTGCGCGGGTGAGTGCTTCCGCGTCGGGCCTTGAAGTGCCTTTGGGTCATCACGAGCCGGTCACCCTGCAGCCCTTTGTAGCCCGCCGCTGGCTCGGCAACCCGCACGCACAAACCATCGTAGGCAATTTTCTGCGGCGAGAAACCGCGCATGTGCCCGCCCCCGAGCCGCTGGTCGTCCCGGTTGAGCCGCCCCACCGCTTCGAGCAGCCGGATGGCACCTTGGTCGATGTTGAGGAAAGCTCCATCCTGTGCCTGTGCCATTGGCAGCCTGCACGGGAAACCCGTCTCACCGTTGCCTTGGTGCACGGGCTTGAGGGCTCGGCGCACTCCGGCTACATCCTGGGCAACACGGGCCGGTTGTGGGCCGAAGGCTGCAACATCGTTCGCATGAACATGCGCTCCTGCGGCGGCTCCGACGCGCTTTCGCCGACCATTTATCATTCGGGGCGGTCGGAAGACATCGCTGCCCTGGTGAGGACGCTCCGCCGGCTCGGCCTGCGCAGGATTGCGCTGGTCGGCTATTCCATGGGCGGCAACCTGGTACTGCGCTATGTCGGCCAGCAAGCGCTTTTGCCGCGTGCCGAGCGCGACGCGGAGGTGGGCGCGGCGGTGGGCGTGTCGCCCCTGCTGGATCTCGCGCCGTCGTCGGCTGCCCTGCACCTTCCTGCAAACCGGTTCTATGAGTGGCGTTTCTTGCGCGCCATGAAGCGTCGGCTTGCCATCAAGGCCCGGCTGTTTCCGGCACTTTACGGATCGCTTGCCGGCGAAGGGGTTTTCCGGCGCATTCGCACCCTGCGCGATTTTGACGGTGCCATTGTGGCCCGCTATGGCGGCTTCCGTGACGCGGACGATTACTATGAGCAGGTTCGCGCGTCCCGTTATGCTGGGGCTTTCGCGGTACCCACGCTGCTCATCCACTCGGACGATGACCCGTTTATCCGCACCCTGCCCGCTACCCGCGAAGCCCTGCGCACCAACCCCTTTGTACGATTTCTCGAGACCACCCACGGCGGCCATTGTGCTTTTCTGGCTGATCCGCAGGGCGACGATGGCGGCCGCTGGGCGGAGGAAACCATCGCCCACTGGCTCACCGGGCGCGGCCGCGATATGAACCTGGCCCTGGTTCAAGGCATCAATCGGAACCGGGCATGATCGCCGATTGGACGGTGGAGATCGGCTCCGGCAGCCCGGAAATTGTGGTGCCCTGGGATGGCTGGGTCGACTTGACCCGGCCTGGGTGGAAGGATCTGAGTTCCGCTGAAGCCGCGCGCATTCCTGAGTTTGCAGAGTACCCGGAGCTGGAGCCGCTGCTTGCGATTGCGAATAATCCGTACACCCTGTCCTCCAAGGTCGACGTCTTTTCGGTCACGCGCCAAGAAGTAGACCCGGAGATCGCCGAAGCCGGCCTGTTGCCGACAGCCTTTGGACTCGGCAGTTACCTCGATCTGCTGCTGAGGCCGCCAGCGCCCCAGCACAGCTTTGGAGATTTCGAACAACTTGCTCGCCATTTAACGCGCCTGCTGGGAGCAGTCGACCTCCCGCTCACCTGCACTGAGGTCGTGCTTCGCCGGGCCCACTTGTATGATAGGGACACCTTCGGGCTGACCCTGTACAGCATGGGTTTCGGTCCGGACGCGGGGGCCGCTCGCGCAACCTGGCAGCGCGCCGCAGTCTCCGGGGTCGCCTGCCTGCACAAGGCATTAGGCGCACACGCGGGCGAGTAGCTCAATTGGATAGAGCACCGGCCTTCTAAGCCGGGGGTTGCAGGTTCGATCCCTGCCTCGCCTACCATCTTCCTGACTGCTCTAACAGGATGATTTCGCCGGCGGCCTATTGGTTTAGCATCCCTGCCCGGGAAGCAACGTCCGGCGCTAGGTTCCGCAGAAGGTCGCGGTGACGCACTCGCCGGGGCGGGCCGGCTCCGCGTACCGCTCAAGACCGGGCTGGTCTTCGTAGGGGTGAGTGACCACGGCCAACAGCTCCTTCCACGGCTCCAGGTCTTCTCCCTCCACGGCAGCATGGATGGCCGCCTGCACCCGGTGATTGCGCGGGATATAGGCGGGGTTCACGGTGCGCATTCTTTGAGCCCGGGACCCGGTGCGCGATGGCGAGGGGGATCGAGCGCCGGACTGGGTTCCGGACTGGATTTCGGATTGAGCTGAAACAGGTTGCTCCTCCTGAAGGAGCCGCGCGCGCCACCGCGTCAACCACTCGTCGCACGCGCGGGGGTCCGCGAACAGCGCACGGACCGCCCTGTCGGCGGGTGACG
>CAXTYP010000196.1:0-5357 GCA_964248435.1 uncultured Acidobacteriaceae bacterium
CGCAAAGCCGCAGGTGCGGCGGTGCGTTTTGCCAAGCTACGCGGTTTGCGCGAGCTGGCGATTGCCCTGCCGGAGTCCGTCGTTGAAGCCTCGGATGGCGAGGCCGCGCGCGCGGTGGTTGAGGGCGCCATCGTCGCCGACTTTGACCCCGACACCTATAAGTCCGACCGCAAGGATACGAGCCTCGTCTCGTTGACGGTCGTGGCCTCGGAGCGCATGGACCGCGCGGCGGTACAGGCATGCTTCGACGAGGGGGTGTTCATCGGCGAATCACAGAACTACGCGCGCACCCTGGTCAACGAGCCCGGCAACGTGCTGACGCCGACCGAACTGGGCAAGCGCGCGGCCGCCATGGCCGCCGAGCACGGCCTCGCCTGCGAGGTGCACTCGACCGACAAGCTGCGTGAACTGGGCATGGGCGCTTTTCTGGGCGTCGCGCAAGGCTCGTATGAGCCACCCGCGCTGATCATAATGCGCTACGAACCGGACGGGGCACCCGAGGGGGTCACGCTGGGGCTGGTCGGCAAGGCAATCACGTTCGATACCGGCGGGATCTCCATCAAGCCGGCCGATGGTATGGAAAAGATGAAGTACGACATGGCCGGCGGCGCGGCCATGCTGGGCGCGATGCGTGCCATTGCTCAGCTCAAGCCCAAAGTGCGTGTGCTGTGCGTGGTGTGCTCGGCTGAGAACATGCCTTCGGGCCGCGCGTATCGCCCCGGCGACGTGCTGACCGCGATGAGCGGCAAAACGATCGAGGTCATCAACACGGATGCCGAAGGCCGGCTGGTGCTGGCCGATGGGCTGCACTACGCGAAGCAGCTGGGAGCGACGCATCTGATCGATGCCGCGACGTTAACCGGCGCGGTCGGGGTCGCGCTGGGCCAGCACAATGTGGGTGCTTACAGCAACGATGACGCCGTATGGGGCGCGTTTACCGCTGCGCTCACCAAGAGTGGCGAATCCATGTGGAGGCTCCCGCTGGGCGACGAGTACCGCGAGCAGATCCGCTCCCATATTGCCGACATCATGAACACGGGCGGCCGTTATGGCGGCTCGATCACCGCGGCGATGTTTCTGAAGGAGTTTGTCGGCGATACGCCCTGGATCCACCTCGATATCGCCGGCACAGCCTGGAACGACGATGCGAAACCCTGGTCCTCCAAAGGCCCCAGCGGTGTGGCAGTCCGCTCCATCGTGGAGTGGGTCCGGCAGTACGCGTAAGAGCAAAGACCCCCTGCGCGGGAGGCGGCCGCTCACGCGGCGTTTTACTTTGAGAGGCAACGCGGGCCGTACCCGCGTTGCCTCTCAAACGAGAACTCCCCACGAAGTGGGCGCCTCCCGCGCAGGGGGTTTTCGCCTTACGCCATCAGTGCGGCCACCAATTTCCGGCTGAAAGCCGGGATGTCGTCCGGTTTGCGACTGGTGATCAGGTTGCCGTCGACCACCGTTTCTTCGTCCACCCAGTCGGCCCCGGCGTTTTTGAGATCGGTCTTGAGCGACGGCCAGGAGGTCATGGTTTTGCCGCGCACCACGTCGGCCTCAATCAGGGTCCAGGCTGCGTGGCAGATCGCACCGACCGGCTTGCCGCTTTCGATGAAGGCTTTGGCGAAGGCGACGGCACCGGGGTGCTGGCGCAGCTTGTCCGGATTTTGCACGCCGCCGGGCAGCAGCAGCAGGTCGTAATCCTCAACCCTGGCTTCGTCCACGGTTTTGTCCACCGCGATCGAGTCGCCCCATTCGGTAAACTTCCACCCCTTGATCTCGCCTGGCTTGAGGGAGAGGACCTCCGTGGTCGCCCCGCCTGTTTCAAACGCCCCCTTGGGGTCCAACAACTCCACTTGTTCAAAGCCTTCGGTCGCGAGAATCGCAACCTTTTTGCCCGCCAGTTCCTGTGCCATGAGTGTGCTTCTCCAGCTCGGTAAGAGGATATCGGGGCCGGCAGCGTTGCACCCATGTCCATGCTGGCGCTTGCGCGCCCAAACTTTGGGACCTTGTCGCGACCCGATAAAAGTGCTCGTCATGCATGCCTGTTGTGTGGGAGATTGGGAATATGGCAGTTCACGGTTTGCGGCAGGGACTTCTTCTTTGTGGTGTGGCGGCGCTCTCACTTGGCTTGTCAGCATGCCACGCAGGTCCAGGTTCGAGCGGGGCGTCCGGCACCATGTTGTCGGGCGCGGGCAGCACCTTTGTTTACCCGGTCATGACCCGCTGGGTTGAGGAGTTCCATGGCAAACACCCTGGCGTACTGATCAACTACCAGTCCATCGGCTCGGGCGGCGGCATCGAGCAGGTCAGGAATCATACGGTCGATTTCGGCGCATCGGATGCCGCGCTCACCGACGCGCAGCTGCCGGCAATGGGTCCCGTGATCCAGATTCCCGAGTCGGCCGGTCCAGTCTGCATTACCTACAATCTGCCCGGTGCACCGCCCAATCTACAGCTTTCGCCCGCGGTGCTGGCCGGCATGTTTCTGGGCACGATCAAGAACTGGAATGACCCGCTGATTGCGCGTGACAACCCCGGTGTGAACATGCCCGCCATGCCCATCGTGGTGGCACACAGGGCCGACGGCAGCGGCACGACGGCGATCTTTACGGACTACCTTTCGGCCGTCAGTCCAGAGTGGAAAAGCAAGGTAGGCGCGGGCAAAAGTGTGAGCTGGCCTGTGGGCCTGGGCGGCAAAGGTTCTGAAGGCGTCGCCGGGCAACTGCGGCAGTCACAGGGAGCGGTCGGCTATGTGGAGCTGACCTACGCCGAACAAAATCACCTGCCCGAGGCGCGGATCAGGAATGCAGCTGGCGCGTCTGTCGGGCCGACCTCGGCCGGGACCACCGCGGCCATTGATGCCTTCGCAACGGAGCTTGCGCAGGATCCGCGCCACTCGATCGTCAATCCTCCGGCGAGCGCAAAAGGCGCCTACCCCATCTCCGGGCTGACATTTCTGATTATTCCGAAAGACGGCCCGGATCGGAACAAGCGCGTAGCTTTAAAGGAGTTTGCGAACTACATCATCCACGACGGCCAGCAAACCGCAGCCTCGCTGAACTATGCGCCGTTGCCGGAAAGTGTCAAAGCTTATGACGCGACACAACTGAAGCTACTGACCGCAGCGGGGCAACCGCTGCCCTGATCCGGGCGCAGACCAGGCGCGGACCCCAGTGTGCGAACGGGTTCTGCTACCAGAGCAGATCGAGAATCGCCTGACACGGAATGATATGTTCCCGAAGAATCACCTCCGAGACGGCTTCGAGCCGCCCCTGCCCATAACGGAAGAAGCTGTTATCGGCGGGATCGACCACATAAAGGTGCTGCACTCCCATGCCTTCAAAGTCTGCCAGGCGTACAAGGAGCCGCGACAAACGGTCTTCCGGGCTCAGGATTTCAAAGGCGGCGAGCGGAGGAACGATGGCAACGGGGTCGCGGGGCGCGTTCGCGTCCAAAATTGCCAGGTCGGGAATGCGGTAGCGGCGCTCGCTGGTTTTGGATCGCAGCTCGGGACGGACCCGGACGTTCCACTCCTTTGCGCGCGCCCCGAAATAAATGACTAACGCAGCTTGCCAGGCCGAATGCGAATCTTCTCCCGTCGATCGCTCCTCGATGACGCCGTCCACGTACTCGGCGTCCGGCTCATAATGGCTGCTCTTCAGGTACTCCTCGACTGAAACGGGTGTTGTCTCCATGGCACCTCACCGCCTTCCGATCATAGCTGCGCAACAAAGTGGTTCCACAGGATTGCGGCATCGCCCCCGCCCAGCGCGAAGCGCTGCGTCGCCCGTCCGGCGAGGACTACATCGCTTCGGGCGTCTCAATCCCGAGCACCGCGAGCGAACGTACCAGGGTTCGCTCCGCCACTGCGGCGGTTGCCAGCAGCAGCGTTTTGCGCGCCGGGTCGGGCTCTGTCAGGATGTGGTGCTTGCGATAAAAACTCGAAAACTCCTGCGCCAACTGGAATGCGTGACGCGCCAGGTGCGCGGGCTCGGCGGTTTCGCGGCACTGTTCCAGCACCAGGCCGGTTTTGGCCGCGCGCAGCCACACCTGCCACACGCTGTCATCTTCCAGGTACGAAGCCGTGTCGAGCGCGGCCGTTTGCGCCAGCGCGTTCTCCGGCGTTTCGCCGGCTTTTCTGAAGATCGCCCGCGTTCGCACCACGGCGTATTGCAGGTACGGCCCGGTTTCGCCCTCAAATGACAACGCGTCCTTGAAGTCGAACGCGATCACCGTGTTGCGCGTGAACTTCAACATGAAGTAGCGCAGCGCGCCTACCGCGATCTGTCGGGCCGTTATTTCACGGTCCGCGTCGCCACCCTCCGGATTGCGCGCCGCGACCTCGGCCCGCGTCGCCTCGATCAGTCGGTCGATCAGGTCGTCGGCCTTGACCCCGAAACCCTTGCGGCCCGACACCTCGATGTAGGCGCGTGTGCGGTCTTCTTCCGCGACCTCGTAGCCGAGCTCGAGCGCGCAACGTGGGGTCAGCGCGACCATTTCATAGGAAAAATGCGTGTACCGCGAAGCCTGCTCCGTATAGCCCATGCCGCGCAGTGCCGCGATCACGTTCGCCTGCGGGTCCGACTGGCGCGCGTCGATCACGTTATAGATCGCGTCGGCACCGCCGAACCGCGGGTGCTCGCCCTCGTCCTCGACCGCGGTGATCCAGCAGGTGTGGTCGGGATACGTGAAAAACGGCCGGTAGCCGAAGTCGCGAGGCAGCAGCCCGAACTTCCACAGGTGATACGCAATGTCCTTGCCGACATAGGTCACGGTGCCGTTAGAGCGAACAATCACCTTGGCGTCCTCGTCGGTTTCGCCCTGGGCCACAGCATCCGAGCCGGCGCGCTGCATCACCCAGCAGCCGGCGTTTTTGCCCGCCGTCTCGAGCCGCAGCACCCCTTTTTCCTTGAGCAGCGCAAACGCAGCGTCCCAAAAATGCAGGTGCAGGATCTCCGACTCGCGCGGCAGCAGGTCGTACTCGATGCCGAGCCGCTGCATGGTTTCGAGGTGCCGCCGCACGATGGCGGTCGCGACCCGCTCGGCGATCACAGCGGTTTCGTTGCCGCCCTCTTCCAGGCGGTGCAGCGTGTCGAGCCGAAGCTGTTTGCGGGCGGCGTTTTCTTCCGCGCTGCCCGCCATGTACAACTGCGAAGTGCGCGCGTACAGGTCCCAGCACGCATAGTCGATGGGCTCGCGCAGGCCGGCGATCCAGGCCTCGACCTCCGGCAGCGCGAGCCCGAGCAGGTGCTCCAGTCCGACAACAATATCGGCCACCTGCACCCCGGTGTTGTCGATGTAGTTCTGCACGGACACGCGGTCGCCGGTCGCGCGCAGCAGGCGTACAAAGGTGTCGCCCAGGATCGCGT
>CAXTYP010000197.1:0-5338 GCA_964248435.1 uncultured Acidobacteriaceae bacterium
CGACGGCGCAGCCGAGCAGCTGATCGGCTACATCGTCGCCGGCCGCGCAGTGCTGGGCGCCGTGCCCACGCTCACGACTATCATTGCCGAGCGCTTTTTCGACGAAGGCGGCGGCCAGCAGCTCATCATTCACGCGCCCTTCGGCGGACACATTAACAAGGCCTGGGGGCTCGCACTACGAAAGCGCTTTTGTCGCGGCTTCAACTTTGAGCTGCAAGCCGCCGCCACCGACAACGGCCTCAACATCTCGCTCGCCGAGCAGCACTCCTTCCCGCTCAGCGATGTCTTCCAGTTCCTCACCGAGCAGACCGTCGCCGAGCTGTTGCAGCAGGCATCGCTCACCTCGCCTATTTTTAAGTCGCGCTGGCGCTGGAGCGCTTGCCGATCGCTGCAACTCCTGCGATTTCAGAAAGGCAAGAAAGTCGCGCCGCAGGTGCTGCGTACACGCAGCGAAGACCTGCTCGCCAATGTGTTTCCGCAGGTCGCCGCCTGCCAGGAGAACATCGAAGGCGACATCGAGGTACCCGACCACCCGCTCGTGCGCGAGGTGATGAAAGATACCTTGCAGGAAGCGATGGACCTCGAAGGCCTGACGCGCGTGCTGGGCGACATTGGTTCGGGCGCGATCCGCTGCCTCGCGGTCGATACGACCACGCCATCGCAGTTCTCGCACGAGCTGCTGAACGCCATGCCGTACTCGTTTCTTGACGACGCCGACCTCGAAGAGCGCCGCACCCGCGCCGTCGCCATGCGCCGTTCGGTGCCCGACTCCGTGCTGGGCGAGGCCGGGCGCTTGTCGCCGGACGCCATCGCGGAAGTGCGCGCGCAACAATGGCCCGATGTGCGCGATGAACACGAGCTGCACGACCACCTGCAAGGGCTCATCCTTGCGCCGGAAGCAGAGTTGCTTGCATGCGCGGGCCGCCAGGCAGGGACGTGGCTCGCCCTGTTTGCGCGTCTTAGCGCGACCGGCCGCGCCACCGTCGCCACAGTTTCTGAAACACGCTACTGGGTCACAACCGAACGCCTGCCCTGGGCACGCACCCTGCTGCCCGCGCTCATCCCCGAGCAGGCCGTGCCCGTGCTCCCCACTCCCGAAGAGACCGCTGACGAAGTGCTGCGCCGCGCGGTGCAGGGCTGGATGTGCCTGCTCGGCCCCACCACGGCTCACTCGCTCGCGCAGCTCCTGCACGTGCCGGCGGCGGAAATCTGGAAGCAGCTTCTGCGGCTCGAAGTCGCGGGAACACTGATGCGCGGCGTCTTCGAGCACTCCATCTCTTCAGGTCAGGTCGCCTCTGATCATGACACAGAATGGTGCGATCGACGCCTGCTCCAGCGCATCCACAAGCGCACCCTCGGCACCCTCCGTAAGCAGGTTGAGCCCATCAGCCCGGCTCTCTATATACAGTGGCTGCTGGGCTGGCAGCACGTCGCGCCGCAAACGCAACTCGCCGGCGAAGCGGGCCTGCTTGAAGCCCTGCGCGGCCTGGAAGGCTTTGAAGCCCCGGCCATCGAGTGGGAGCGCACGCTGCTGCCCGCGCGCGTCGCCAACTACGACCCCCGCTCCCTCGACGCACTGTGCATGGCTGGCGTGGTGGGCTGGGGCCGCCTGTCGCCGCACCCCGCGTTTTACTCGGCCGACAGCGGCGGCCCACGGCGTGTCGTGCCCACCAGCATGGCCCCCATCACCTTTTTTCTACGCGAAGAGGCTCTCTGGCTCGACGCCTGCCTGCTCGCCGGCCGCGTTCCCGAGGAGAACCTGTCATGCTGCCTTTCCGAGCTCGCGCTCGCGATCCGCGCCTGCCTTGCGCGTCGAGGCGCCATGTTTGCCGCCGATCTTCTGCGCTCCTTCCAGGCTCCCTCGGCCGAGCTCGACCGTGCACTCTGGGAACTGGTTGCCGCGGGCCTCATCACCGCCGACGGCTTCGACAGCCTGCGCCTGCTGATCGACCCGCGCCGCAAACAGGTCCACGCCCCGCCGCCCGGAGCGAAGCGCCAGCCGCGCCACGCCGGGGGCCGCTGGAGCCTGCTGGCCGCCGAACCCGAACAGCTGTGGTCGCAAAGCCGATCGCACAACTCCCCGGAAGAAGCGGCCAGAAACACTGAAGCCGCCGCCGGAGCGATGGCTGAACTGCACGAAGCGCAGCTCGCCTCGGCCTGCGCCATGCTGCTGCGTCGTTACGGCGTCGTCTTCCGCGACGTGCTGGAGCGCGAAGCGAACATCCCAAAATGGCGCGAACTGCTGCCCATGCTGCGCCGCATGGAAGCGCGCGGCGAGGTACGCGGCGGACGCTTTGTTTCGGGCTTTCCCGGTGAGCAGTTCGCGCTGCCCGAGGTGCTCGCCAGCCTGCGCGAGTCGCGGCGCGACGGCCTGCGGCTCGATCTCCAGGTCACCGTCGCAGCCGCCGACCCGCTCAATCTCGTCGGCATCATCGTAGCCGGACCCGCATCCGATCCGCTCTCCGGATCAGCACCCACCCCCGCTGCCGGCGAGCGCGTCGCCGCTGTCGCCGGCAAGTCCGTCGTATGGACCCACGCGCTGCTCACCTCGAGCGCCGTGCGCGCGCTCGAACCTGCCCCGGCCGTCTCTCAGCCGATGCAGGCGAGCTTCGGAGCGCAGCCATGAGCGAGCCCGAACCGGAGCTGCGCGAAGGCAAAGACTTCTACATGGACGGCCCGTATCTCGTCTTCACCGCCGACTACCACCGCAAGCGCGGCTACTGCTGCGGCTCCGGCTGCCGCCACTGCCCGTACTCTGAAAATGAAGGTTTTCAGCTTCCTGTATCTGGCAGGTAGTCAGCTAATGCAGCAGGACATGCGCCTTATGCTCCTGTAAGCACAAAACAAAGCATTTGCGGATGATACAGTCAAGTTACCATCGCTACTTCCATTCGCCTAAACCCGAACGAATAATGGAAAGCAAGCATGAGACCTTTTCTTAAATCACACTTGTCAATGGCACTAAGGCTCTACTTGCTCCCCATAGCGGCCGCACTTGGCTGTCTCTGTTCTTTGCCGTCGCTAGCTCAATCAGAAGTCGACAAGTCTTCGGAAAACGCCCGCTTATCCGCGCCGATTGAATGGGGCACAATTCGAACCCGCATTTTCAAAGATAAACCCGAAATTTCCCTTGCACTTCGAACATCATGGATACCGAAATCTGCAAGTAAAGGCCTGTTTCGCTTTATTGTCATAGCTACCGTTGACCAGACCTCTTCCTTGATCCCCGAAATCTGTGTGCATGCCCCTTGCGCTGACTACCAACCGTACTGGTCGGAGAGCAATCTCTTGCGCCGTGTTCATGCATGTTCTATTTACCTCGACGTCCATGATTCCGAAGGGTTCAGATTAGCTGAGATAGAGGTACCCTTCAGCTACCAAGTTGACGATGAACACGTTCTTAAATCATTGACAGCAAACGCTTCGGAGCCCATGAGCAAAGATGATTACCGAAGATTCATTGGGACACCGAAGCTATCCGGTAGCCTATCTTTTAATTGGATCTGCGGCTCGGAAGAAGACTCGGATTAGTGGCGTCGTGACATGCCTGAGTGAACAGCATTATCAGTAGATCATTCAGCGAGAGCTTTGCACCAAATGCGAACGGACCTTAACTTGATCGCTTAAGAGCTACAGACCGGCTATAGCAAACTTGAGCTAAGTCTACCTACCTGAAGGTCCTGCAGTCACAGGGGTCGTACCGCCCGCAGTCGCTCCTGCCGGCGGAACCGCAGCCCCGCCGCGCACCAGCAGCGTGGTGCGCGGAAACGAAAACGCCCCGCCCGCGTCGTCGATCACATTCACCTGGCACGTGTATACCCCGTCGGCAAGCGCTGCCAGCGGCACCGCGTAGGCAAACGCAATCGCGTTGCGCGCCGGCACGTTGATCGCCGTGCCCGCCACCAGCGGCGATGCAAACACCTTCACATTGCCGCGCAGCAACTCGATCCCGGTCAGCACACGCATGCCGCTCGCCTTGGCTGCCGGGGCGGTATCGCCGGGGGCAGGCTTCGCATAGCGACCCGGCTCGTACACCTCGTACAAAAACGAGAGCTGCTGATCGCGCGTGAAAACATGCGGCAGATTCGGCAGGTATTGCTCACCGCCGAAGATCAAGGGGTTGTCGTTGCCCGGCGAGTTGCGCGCGCTTTTACCCGTCACCGGCGCGTATTGCGAAGCCAGCACCACCGAACTCATCTTAAGCGGCGCCTTTGCCAGATCCGGCACCCGCACATCCGTTTCAAACGAGCCCATCTTGCCGGTTTCGTTTTCCCGCACCACAAACTTCAGGTGATACACGCCCGGCTGTAGCGTAAAAGTCGCGCCATACTGAATGTTTTTGCGCGTGACTCCTTGCGCCGCGTCCACCGCCAGCTTCACCGTGTCGCGCACCTGCTCCAGCACGCGGCCTTTCGCGTCCTTCACGTTGCCGATCACGTCCAGCGTCGCCTTGTCGCGGTTGCCGCCCGCCTTGAACGGAATCTGCGAGCCCGGCACCAGCAGCGACACCGGCACCGTGTAGCGATCCGCCGCGTCGCGAAAAAAGAACGGCTGCAGGTACACCGGCAGGTCGGTCGCGGGCAGGTCGCTGTTCAGCGCCGTTTCTAAATCGCGCTCGCGCTGCTCGCCGTTGCTGTGCTGAAAGTCCGCCGGCGCATAGTAGCCGGGCCGGTAGCTCAGCTTCACATCGGGCCGGTTCACGCGAATCTCCAGCTTGCGATAGCGACCGTCGCGCGCCGTGTCGGTCGAGTGAAAACCGATCACGTAGTAGCTGGCCGTATCGTTCTGCACCTGCGCAAACGCCGGGGCAAAATCGTTGTTGTCGAAAAACGCCTTGCCCCCCGTGTCGGACGAAAGCGTCGCCAACACTTCCTGCGAGTTGTAGTTCGCATCGAGGTTGTTTTGCAGCGCGCCGCCCGTGTAAGCCGCATTGCCCCGCAAGGAGCCGGTGCTCGCATCGCCCAGCGGTGAAAGGGCCTGCAACCCGCGCGCGTCCACGCTGTAGATCGACAGGTTACTCCGCACAGCCGCGTTGATCGTCGCGCGCAGCGACGCCTGGTTCTCAATGCCGTCGCGCTGGATGCCACCCGAGAAATAGAGCAGCGACTTCTTCTGGTTCAACGGCCCCAGCGCCTTGGCGATCGCGGCAATCGCAAACAGTTCGCGGTCGGTATTGATGTCGTTGTACTCGGTATCATCCGCGGTGAACGCGGTTGTGTCCTCCACCTGGTTGGTCGTGCTCGTCGCACCCGGTCCATAGCCCTGCTGGGTGCCGCCGGAGTAGCTGCCCACCGCGCGCAGCAGCTTCTGCTTATCCGCCGTAAAATCCTGGTCGAGC
>CAXTYP010000198.1:0-5330 GCA_964248435.1 uncultured Acidobacteriaceae bacterium
CTTCCCCACCCAGCCATTCCTCCGGCGCGGTGGAGCCCAAAACCCCCCCCCGCCAGTTTCTCGACCTTGTACCCCTGCGCCGGCAACAGCCCCGCCGCTTTCTGGCTTCGCCCGCCGCTCTTGCACTGCACCACGATCGTTCGGTCCCGCGGCAGCTCCCCAACGCGCGCCGGCAGCTCGCCCTGCGGAATCAGCGTCCCGCCCAGGTTGGCAATCTGGTACTCCCACGGCTCCCTTACATCCAGCACAAATGGGTCTTCCCCCGCATCGCGCCGCCGCTTCAACTCCCCAACTGCAATCTGCTCTACCCCGTTTTGCTGCGGCAATGTCGCTCCTTTCACTGCTTTCTCCCCCACTGATTCCGCCGCTCCCGCTACCCCACAAAACTGGTTGTAATCGATCAGCTCCCGCACCGTCGGGTTGGTCCCGCACACCGGGCACTCCGGGTTCCGGCGCAGCTTCAACTCCCGGAAGCGCATCCCCAACGCATCGATCAGCAGCAGGCGCCCGATCAGCGGCTCGCCGATCCCCAGCACGAGCTTGATCACCTCCGTCGCCTGCATCACCCCCACCAGCCCCGGCAAAATCCCCAGCACCCCGCCTTCCGCGCACGACGGCACCAGCCCCGGCGGCGGCGGCTCCGGGTACAAGCACCGGTAGCACGGGCCCTGCTCGCCCTTGAGCGACGCCCCAAACACACTGCACTGCCCTTCAAACCGAAAGATCGACCCATACGCATTCGGCTTGCCGAGCAGCACGCACGCGTCATTCACCAGGTACCGCGTTTGAAAATTATCCGTCCCATCCGCGATCACGTCGTACCCGGCAAAAATCTCCATGGCGTTCGCGCTGGTCAGCATCGCGTTGTGCTTCACCACGTTCAACGCCGGGTTCAACGCATGCAGTTTGTTCCCGGCCGAGTCCACCTTCAGCCGCCCCACATCCGGCGTCGCATGGATGATCTGCCGTTGCAGGTTGCTCACATCCACCGTGTCGAAATCGACCAGCCCCAGCGTGCCCACGCCGGCCGCCGCCAGGTACAGTGCCAGCGGCGCCCCCAGCCCGCCCGTGCCCACGCACAACACCCGCGCGGCCTTCAGCTTCCGCTGCCCTTCGATCCCTACCTCGGGCAAGATCAGGTGCCGCGCATACCGCTGCAAATCATCAGTCGTCAACTCTGGAAGCGTTTGGGTCGTTGTATCCATCGGTCATCCCTGTCTTGCGTGATGGTGCATAAAGTGAAGCAAACGGCTGTTTCGGCGCAGCGCGCCCGTCCGAACCCAACCCGATGGGTCAGATGCGGGCCAGGCCCCCGTCGACACCCAGTTCCACCCCGTTCACAAAGCTTGAGTCGTCGCAAGCCAGAAAAAGCGCCGCCGCCGCAATCTCCTCCGGACGGCCAAGCTCCCCGCGCGGCACACTCGCCCGGTAATGTTCCCTTATCTCCGTGGGATACCCCTCCACGGGAGGCGTATCGATCACCCCGGGGCTCAACACGTTCACGCGAATGTTGCGATCCTTCAGCTCCACCAGCCACGCGCGCGCAAACGCAAGCAGCGCGGCCTTGCTCGCGGCATACACGCTGCGTCCCGGCAGCCCCTTGATGGTGCTTGCCAGCGAGCCGTTCATCAGGATCGATCCGCCGTCGCGAAACAATGGCAGCGCCTTCTGCACGGTAAAGAACGTACCCCGCGCATTCAGGTTGAAGATGGCGTCGTACCGGTCTTCCGTCGTCGACCCGAGGAGCGTCGGGCCACCCAGCCCGGCGCTGGCAAAAAGAACGTCGATGTGTCCCCGCTCACGGCCCACGGTTTCAAACAACCGGTCCAGGTCCGCGAGATTGGCGGCATCCCCCTGCACCGCGGTCACGTTGCGTCCGATCTCCTTCACGGCCTCGTCGAGCTGTTCCTGCCTGCGCCCTGTGATGAACACATATGCGCCCTCCTCCACGAACAGCTTCGCCGTGGCCAGCGCCATGCCCGAAGTCGCCCCTGTCAGAACCGCTGTTTTTCCGTCGAGCTTGCCCATGTGTTTCTCGTTTCTTCCGCTCACTGCAGGGTTTCCAATCACAAAAGTGCGGGCGCCCGCTTCCGACCTCGCCCAACCCACAGGCCGTTACAAGCGCGGAATGCAGGAGTCGTGACACAAAGCCCGCTTTTGCTCTTACGCCGAAGGCGTCCCGCCTGGACGGCCAGTCCTACGCCGAAGGCCTCCCGCCTGGACAACTAGTCCTACGCCGAAGGCGTTCCGCCTGGACGGCTAGTCCCCGCCGAAGGCGTTATTGCCCCTGCGGCCAGCAGCCCGCCGGCGATGGAGGGGATGATCGAGAGCGCGTCGTCTGCCTTGGTCGGCGTCGCTTCCTTTTCCGGCAGGTAGCGCACGTCCTCATCGTTCAGGTAAAGGTTCACAAACGAGCGCAGCTTGCCGTCCTCGCTGAACAAATGCTTTTTGAGCTCAGGGTGAGCGCCGGTCAGCGCCTGGAGCGCATCGGTTACGGTCGCGGCTTCGACTGGAACAGTCGCCTGCCCGCCCGTATAAGCGCGCAAAGGGGTGGGAATATGAATCTGCATGGGTCCTCACAGGGATAGATGTGTGGGGGCAGGTTTGCGGTGCAAAGGGACAGGAGTTCGGTTCCAGCTCCGGCCCGAAAGTCCATCTGTCTCGAACGAAGCGTCGGAGCGTCTAGAAGCGCGAGCGGGAAGGCCAACTCCTGACACCGGCGTTTGTCGTTACTAACCGGCAGGTTGAGGCTGCACTTTGAGCCAAAAACCCATGAGCACGAACCAGATGACTTGGCTCAGCATGACTGCCGCCATGCCGTGAACGTTCAGCCGAAGATGTCCTACAAGTATAAGCAGGGTGATCAGAGGAGCTGAGATCAAGCCGAAGGTCGCTGCTGCTTTCGCTCGGTTCTGCCGCAGACTTGTGATTGACCATAAACAGATGGCCAACGCTCCACCGACGGAGTACAGCTTCGAGAAAGCCTGGTTGATTTGGAAGAAGGCAGCAATGACGATGCGCCATGATGGGCCTCCAGCGGGCGTGTCACGCCCCATCATGCTTAGCAGGTTCGGCATGATGAAGCCGCTCACAGTCCCGGCGAACATGACAGCCACCGCTGCGAAGGAGTAAGTCACCAAAGCTGCGATAGCAAGACGATCTGATCCGTCCAACAAATGCGTTAGGCCGAGGGTACCCAGTAGGAGTAGAAGAACGCTCAGCAAAGCCAGCCCGTGGGCAGCCCCGGAGACGATGGCAAGGTGGGGTGTGGCTCCCGTAGGATGAACAGCCATCGTGATGACGGCCCCCAAAGAGCCGCAGATGAGCGCTAGTCCCGCTTTTAAATTGTCTGCCATAGGCGATACTGTAGGCGTTCTGGCAAGGAGGAACATCGGCGCATGGACGTTTCGGAACAAAGGGAGCAGGTTTGTCCGGGAACTCACAAAATGGGCATCAAGTAACTAAGGTGCCCGGCGTTCGCAGAGCCACAGTTGGCGATGCACGCGTGCGCTTTACACGTGAGGTTCTCGGCGATGCTTTGGTGGCGCTCATGCACGAATGGCCGTTCGAACAGATCACAGTTCAGGACATTCTTGATCGCGCCGGAGTAGGGCGAACCACTTTCTATACCCATTACTCAGACAAGCACGACCTCTTCCTGAGTGATGTAGAAGAATTTCTAGAAGGCATGGCGGACTACCTCGACCGCTGCGAGGCTCCTGCACAACGTCTTGCTCCAGTGCAGGAATTGTTTACGCATTTGGCAGAAATGACCACGTTCTATAAGGCGCTAAATGCATCTGGAAAGCTCACTGAAATTCGTGAACTCGGAATCACGAGCTTCGCGCGGTCAATTGAGCGGCGATTAGCAATGACCTGCGTTACTGCCCCCTTCTCTGAACTGCGAGTCACTTCACACGCCCTCGCTGGAGCGCTCTTCGCTCTTCTTGATGGATGGATGTACGAACCAGGAAAGCTGTGTCCGGAAGCAGCGGATGAGCTGTTCCACAGGCTGGCTTGGAACGGAGTTCGATCCTGGTAGTTGCCACGCTCGGATAACTCCCCCGAAGTCGCATTGTGTGTACGAACCGCGAACAAACAGAGTAGGACTCTACAAAGAACGTCTCCTGCCAATGCGTTCACCCAACCACAACCCTCTCATCCTCAAACCGCTTATCCTCCTCACTCATCCCCACCAGCCGAAACGAGTTCGTCTCCCCCGCGCGCCCACCCGCCACCGCCGTAATCACATACGAGCAGCCCAGCCAGTGCGCCTCAGCAAAGTCGGTCGCCGACCAACGCGCCGGGTGGTCCGGGTGCGAGTGGTAAAAGCCCACAATATCCCAGCCCTCCCCCCGCGCTTCCCGCTGAATCCGGATCAGCTCCGCCGGCGCGATGTTGTACCGGTTGTGCGCCGAATCCACGCGCGTATTGCCCGCCCGCACCGCCGCTTCCACCGTGTTCGCCGCATCGGTCGCACGGCCCAGCAACACCCCGCAGCACTCGTGCGGATACGTCTCCTCCCCATGCGCCCGCACCGCGTTCCACACAGGTTCCGTCAGCTTCAGCACGCTACCCTTCCTCCCAAAAACGCTCGCTCAGGTACTTATCGGCCCCGTCGCACAGCACCGTCACAATCACCGCTTCGCGCCCCGCCGCCGCTTCTTCTTCCCCCACCTGCAACGCGGCCGCGATATTCCCGGCAGCCGAAACCCCCACCAGCAAGCCTTCTTCCCGGGCCAGCCGCCGCGCCATCGCGTGCGCCCGCTCCGTTTCCATCTCCAGGTTCCGGTCCGCGAGCCCTGGGTCATAGATCGGCGGCACAATCGCCGTCGCCATATGCTTCAGTCCTTCCAACCCGTTAAAGGGCGAGTCCGGCTGCATCGAGTAGCACCGCACCGCCGGGTTCAGCTCCCGCAGCCGGCGCGTCGTGCCCATCATCGTCCCGCTCGTGCCCATCCCGGCCACAAAGTGCGTGATCCGCCCGTCCGTCTGCCGCCATATCTCGTTCGCGGTCGTATGGTAATGCGCCAGCCAGTTATTCTCATTGCCATACTGGTCCGCGTAGAAGTACCGCGCAGGCTCCGCGGCGGCGAGCTCGCGCGCCTTCCGGATCGCCCCATCCGACCCATCCGCCGGGTCCGTCCACACCACGTCCGCCCCATACGCCATCAAAATCCGCTTCCGCTCCGGCGACACATTGGTCGGCATGCACAGCGTCACCCCAAAGCCCAGCGCCGCGCCCAGCATGGCATACGCGATCCCCGTGTTGCCGCTCGTCGCATCCAGCAGCCGCTCGCCCGATCCGGGCAAAAGCCGCCCCGCGGCCC
>CAXTYP010000199.1:0-5311 GCA_964248435.1 uncultured Acidobacteriaceae bacterium
GAAAGGGACCCTCGCCGACGCGAGTCACGTAAGCCTTGGTCACGCCGATCACGGTGCCGATTTTCGTGGGGCCCACGCCAGTGCCGGTGATTGCGCCGCCCGCGGTCGCCGACGATGAGGTCACAAATGGGTAGGTGCCGTGGTCGATATCAAGCATGGTGCCCTGCGCGCCTTCAAACATCACGCTTTGTCCGGCGTCGATCGCGTCGTTGAGCTGCTTGGCGGTGTCGGTCACAAAGGGGCGCAGCTGCTCGGCGGCGGCGGCATAGTCGTCGTACATGCGAGCGGGGTCGAGCGGGTGGGTGCCGAACAGTGCCTGGGCGATGGTGTTTTTCTCGCGGCAGGCGTTCTCGATATGGGTCCGCAGCAGGTCTTTATTTAAGAGATCGACTACCCGCAGGCCATTGCGGGCCATTTTGTCTTCGTACGCCGGACCGATGCCGCGCGAGGTGGTACCGATCTTTTGCCGTCCCGGGGCCGATTCGGCCGCCAGCTCGATCATGCGGTGGTATTCGAGAATGACCTGGGCCCGGTTCGATACCGTCAGCTGCTTCGCGACATCGACGCCCAGGTCTTTGAGCTTGGCCACTTCTTTCAAGAAAGCCATGGGATCGAGCACGACGCCGTTGCCGATGACGGCCCGGCAGTCGGGCCGAAGCACGCCGCAGGGGACGAGCTGGAGGATGAACTTTTTGCCGGCGATGATGACGGTATGCCCGGCATTGTGCCCGCCGGCGTAGCGCGCCACCACGTCAAACGAGCCGGAAAGCACGTCGACGATCTTGCCCTTGCCTTCATCGCCCCATTGGGCACCGAGGATGATTGCTGTTTTTGCTTGCATCCGTTGCGTTTTGCTCGTTTCTAGAGAATGGACCGGCTCACCCCTGTGTGCGTTGAATGCGCGATCCCGACCAGGCATGAGGAGGAGCTTGAACATGGCCCGATCCCGACCCGACTCGATAATATAACGGGTCCGAGTCGCCGATCTCGAATAAGAGCCGGAGCCGGGTTAGGAGAGCCATGTCGTCTGGCCGGGCTGGCGGCGAGGTTTTCTGTTTTGGGGTGGTTTGACCGTGTGCGACCGCGCAATCCCGCCCGCAGCGTTTTTTCCCTATTCAGAGCCGCTTTCGGAGTAGAGCGGCCACGCCAATCTAACTCGACTCTGGGGTTTAACGGCCGAGATCGCTCGCGACGAAAGGAGTAACCGAGGCCGCATCACTGGACCGAGAAGCTCTAGGCAAGCCCAGACTGCCCTAGCCGAGGCCGAGCTTCCCCAGCAGCCCCGGTGTTTTCGGCTCCGCCCCGATCTGTTTCAGGATGCCCAGTTCGTCGGATGAGCCCCAGCGCTCGACCATTTTGCCGTTCTCGAAGCGGGCGATTTGTACGCCGCGGGCTTTGACCGGCTTGCCGGTTGGCGCGATGCCCATAAAGTCGCCCTTGTGGGTGCCTTGCATCGTGTAGGCGAGCGCCACCGTGTTCTCGTCCGCCGTGATGTGCTCCGGCGTGACCTTGAGGTCGGGGAACGCGGTGCGGAGCTCGGTAAACAGGTCAACGTAGCCTTGCGCCCCGGGGCCCTGCTGCGGGCCAGGGTCGTGCTCGACCACCGTGGGGGCGACGAGGTCGCGAAGAGCATCGAGATTGCCGGAGTTGATAGCTTCGCCGAAGCGGGTCTGCAGCTGGGTGTTTGCGTCTTTGCTCATACAAAGTGGGATGCACCGGGGATCGACGCTGGGACCTCCGTTCCGGCTTGTGGTTTTGTGGCGTCATCCCGTTTCGGGAAAAATACGTGCCATGGCTTGTTACCCAAGTTTGATTGGGAGCCCCGGTCATGGCGGCCGCTGGTATGGTGGAAGGGTGCCGAGTCCAATCATCACGACCATACAAAGCCATATTCTTGAGCAGCAGCGTCTTCACTCCGGAGAGGCTTCCGGCACGTTCTCCTGGATGCTTTCGGGGATCACGCTGGCAACCAAGATGATCGCTGCGGAGATCCGCAAGGCCGGGCTCAACGACGTGTACGGCGCGGCCGGGGCGACCAACGTGCAGGGCGAAGCCCAGCAGAAGCTGGACGTGTTCGCGAACGAGGCGATGCTGCATTGCCTGGGCATTCGCGATTCGGTGGCCGCGCTGATCTCGGAAGAAAATGATGAGCCGGTATTTTTCGACCGCTCGGGGCATAAGGGCAAGTACATCATCGTGTTCGACCCGCTCGATGGCTCGTCCAACATCGATGTCAACGTCAATGTCGGCACGATCTTTTCGATTTTTCGCCGGCCGGAGAATACAAAACTTGAGGACGCGCTCCTGCAGCCCGGCACTGAGCAAGTGGCAGCCGGCTATGTGGTTTACGGCCCGTCCACCGTGTTTGTGTATACGACCGGAACCGGGGTTTACGGGTTTACGCTCGACCCGGCGATCGGCGCCTATGTGCTCTCGTTCGACAACATGAAGATGCCCGAGCAGGGGCAGTACTACTCCGTGAACGAGGCCAACTACGACACGTTTCCGCCCAAGTATCAGCAGTACCTGACGGAACTGCGCGCGGGCGAGTTGAACGGCAAAGCCTATTCCTCGCGCTATATCGGATCGCTGGTCGCAGACTTCCACCGAACCCTGCTCAAGGGTGGGGTGTTTCTGTACCCGCCCACTGAAAAGCAGCCGAAGGGCAAGCTGCGGCTGCTTTATGAGGCGAATCCCCTGGCCTGGATCGCGGAGCAGGCAGGAGGCCGGGCGATTTCAGGAAACGGAAGGGTGCTGGAGATAAAACCCGCCAACATTCATGAACGCACATCGTTGATTGTGGGCAGCCGGGTCGAGGTGGACCGCCTGGAGCAGCTGCTGGCGCGGTAAAATCGCCCGGCCTGGAGAACGGGCGGGCGGGTGCGCCATCTCACCCATGTATGAGCGTTCCGTGGAATCGACGTGAGTTCAGCCGCCTTTTGGCCGTGGGTCTTGCCGGGATACCCGCCGCGAGGCTGGCCGGGGAAGAAGGGAGCTCCATGCCCGAAGCGGAAACGCTGAAGCTGCCGCAGCATCTTTGGTGTCCCAACAATCCTGCGTTGCCGGTGATCCTGTACCGGGGAGCTATCCACGTCAATGGCCCGGATCCGGCGGCTCACTTTGAAGAGCGATTCGCGAAAAACGGCTGGCCGCCGCAGTGGCGCAACGGTGTGTACACGTTTCACCACTACCACTCCACCGCGCACGAGGTGCTGGGTTTCGCGGCAGGCTCGGCTCGGCTGGTTTTGGGTGGGCCCAGTGGTCAGGAGGTCGAGGTTCGAGCTGGCGATGTTGCCTTGCTGCCGACCGGGACAGGGCACTGCGAACTGGCCAAGAGCAGCGACTTCCTGGTGGTCGGCGCCTACCCGCCCGGCCAGCAATGGGATATTTGCCGTGACGCGCCGGACGGGCAGGCACAGGCGAGGATGGCAAAGCTGCCCTTTCCGCACTCGGACCCGGTGTGGGGGCACAGTGGACCGCTGCTGAAACACTGGCTGACGCAACAGGGATGAAGCGGTCGCGCAGCGAATGGCGCACCCGCGAATCCAATCCTCATGCCTGAGTTACCCGAGGTGGAAACAGTTGCAAATGGGGTGCATGCCCGTGTTGCCGGACAGCGGGTTGTTTCAACCTGGTTCAGCGCAAAGCCGGAGCCTTTTAAAGTTGCTGCTTCCGAGTTGGCCGAAGCTCTCGCGGGCCGCGTTGTGACACGGGTTCGCCGGGTCGGCAAGCATATCGTCGCGGACCTTTCATCGGTCGGCGGGCCCGTGGAGGCCGAATGGATCATTCACCTGGGCATGACCGGGCGGCTGCTGGTCTCGGATGCTGCGGTAGCTTTGCCGCCCCACACCCACGCACAGGTCGGGCTCTCGTCAGGCCGCGAACTGCGATTTGTGGATGCGCGCCGTTTTGGACGGCTCGATCTACGGTGGGTCCACACTGCTGACCACTTCACCGGACCTGGCCTGGAGCCCCTGGAGGTTGGGTTTGAAACCTTTGCCGCGCTGTTTCGCGGACGCAAGGTGGCGATCAAAGCAGCGCTGCTGAACCAGTCGCTGCTGCATGGGGTGGGCAATATCTATGCCGATGAAAGCCTCCACCGTGCCGGAATCCGCCCATCGCTGCCCGCCGGCAAGGTTTCGCGACCGCGTTTGCGCCGGCTCCATGCCGAGCTACAGGCCGTTCTTCGAAGCGCCATCGCACTGGGCGGATCGTCGGTTTCCGACTACGTCGATGCGGATGGAGTGCGCGGTTTTTTTCAGCTGGAACATCGTGTCTACGGGCGAAAGGGCCAGCTCTGCCTGAGTTGTGGAACTCCGATTCGAAGAACCGTGATTGGCGGCCGCGGAACGCACAGCTGCCCGAAATGCCAGTCCTGAGTATGAGAAATCATCGCGGCCCAGGCGCCAACTACCAAACCTCATACTTTTCGCCTATCCAGTTCCCGCAAGTAGAACAAAACATTGAGTGCATGGGCGGCATAAAAATTGCTTATAAGGAGGTTGACACGTACGTGAGAGGCACGCGCAGGACGCAAGCCCCGCTGAAACGAAGCCGGACGGACGAGTACCCGCTGGGGTGGGTTCGGTGCAGCCGTTCTTCGAGGAGTTCTCTTTCCTCGCAGGACACTTCAGGAGGCCAGTAACTGGCCAGGATGGAGGGCGGCCATGGAATGTCTTCCGTGGTCGCATTCCGCCGACGAGTTCCCGATGGTTACTTCTGTCAACTCCCCCTGCTTTCCCCCTTGCCAAACGACAAACCCGCGCTTAGTATGTGACTTGACCTGGTAACCCCCGCGCGGCTGAAGCTTTGGTGCTCGCTGCAAGGGCGGAATGAGCGAAAAGCCACGGGTCCGGAATCGCGGATCAGCCCTCGGAGATGCGGGGTGGCAAGCAGCTAGACTTTTATCCCGGCAGGCTCCATCGAGCGGACGCGCAAGGACGTACAAGACGGATCAGTTCCAGCATGTGTGTGCAAGCAGCGCGGCACGCGTCCAGGCTTCGGCTGGAGCGAGCCTGAAGCCTTGCGCATCGATCGGCGAATGGGATCGGCAAATCGTATCGACGGATCGGTATGTCGCCGGATCGATCAATCGGATGGTTCAAAAAGGGTCCATGGCTGTGCGTTTCCGCACCTGCCGGAGTTGAAAATCACGTTTCCCGGGCCCAATCAGGTCCTGGGGGCAGCACGAGGGACGTGCACGTATGAGCACAGAGCAGTTCGAGCCTACGCCGCACTACGGCGATGATGGCCACCATGCCGGCAGCGAAGCCGCGCCGGCGCAGACCGGCGATGGCAGCAGCCGGGAGCC
>CAXTYP010000200.1:0-5297 GCA_964248435.1 uncultured Acidobacteriaceae bacterium
GCCGCCGGAGTGGGCAAGTATCGACATCCTGGTGAACAATGCGGGGTTGTCGCGGGGGACGGACAAGGTCCACGAAGCGGACCCCGAAGACTGGGATGAAATGATCGACACCAACGTGAAAGGGCTGCTGTATGTGACGCGTGCGGTGGTAGGGGGCATGGTGAAGCGCGGGCGAGGCCACGTGATCAGCATGGGCTCCACCGCGGGCGAGATGACCTACCCGGGGGGCGCGGTGTACTGCGCGACCAAGGCGGCGGAGCGCGCGATCAGCGAAGGCTTGCGGCTGGACCTGCTGGGCACGCCGGTGCGGGTGACCTCGGTGGACCCCGGGGCGGTGGAAACGGATTTTTCGCGGGTGCGGTTTCGCGGCGACGAGGAACGGGCAGCCAAGGTGTACGCGGGCATCACACCGCTGACGCCGGAGGACGTGGCGGAAACCGTCGTGTGGACCGCGTCGCGCCCGGCACACGTGAATATTGCACGGGTGCTGATGACGTCGATCGACCAGGGAAACTCGCTCCTGTTTAACCGAAAACCAGTCTAGGAGGCGGGGATCAGAACGGAAGGGGTGCCCGGTGGGAAGTCGCGGCTGTTGAGGGTCATACGCGTTCGGCCCGTCGCAAGCGCAGTGGCGTAAATAGTCGCATCGACTAGCTTGAGCTTTACCGGTCCCATTCGGACCGAATCGTACCGAGGTACGCCTGCGCATCCCGCGTTTCATCACCCACAGCCCACAGGCCGTGGAACCGGGTCATGTCGTTGCGATGTTTTGCCTGGTACTCCGTCAGCGCTTCGCGAATGATGGCGGCGCGCGGCTTGCCTGATTGATTGGCAAGCAGGTTCAGCTGATCGGCTTGCTCTTGCGGAACCTCGATGAGAATCTTCACGTCCCTGCTTATATGCAACTGTGTCAGAAGGCGAGACTACCTCGAAGAGGAGAGAACGTATGAAGCGATGGACGATTCCGGCGTTTGGGATCGAGCGATTGGTGTTGGAAGAGACCGCCGTGCCGGCGCCCGGACCGGGGGAGGTGTTGGTGCAGGTGCGGGCCTGCTCGCTGAACTACCGGGACCTGATGACCGTGACGGGCCGGTACAGTCCCAAGCTGCGGGCTGGGATGGTGCCTTTGTCGGATGGGGCGGGGGTGGTACACGCGGTTGGGGACGGCGTGGCGGAGTGGCGGGCCGGTGACCGGGCGGCGGCGATCTTTATGCAGAACTGGCTGGATGGTTCGCCTTCGGACGCAAAGTACCGGGGCGCGCTGGGCGGCGACATCGACGGGATGGCGGCGGAGTACGTTGCGCTGCCGGCTACGGGGCTGGTGCGTGTGCCGGAGTATCTTTCGTTCGCCGAGGCCGCTACGTTGCCCTGCGCGGCCGTTACGGCGTGGTCGGCACTGAGGAAGGCCGGGGGGATCGCGGCGGGCGAAACGGTGCTGATCCAGGGGACGGGCGGCGTTTCGATCATGGCCTTGCAGCTGGCCAAGGCGATGGGCGCACGGGTGATCGGGACCTCGGGCAGCGACGAAAAGCTGGAACGGGCGCGGGCGCTGGGACTGGACGCAGGGGTGAACTACCGGCGGAGGCCGGACTGGGCGGCATGGGCGCTGGAGCAGACCGGGGGTGAAGGGGTAGACCTGGTGATCGAGGTGGGTGGGGCCGGGACGTTCAACCAGTCGCTGGCAGCAGCTCGCACAGGCGGAGCGGTGGCGCAGATCGGGGTCTTGTCGGCAAGCGAGGAAGCCACGGATGTGCGGCTGATTCTGCGCAAGCAGCTGCGGGTGCAAGGAATCTATGTCGGATCAAGGGCCGACTTCCTGGCGTTGAATCGGGCGCTCGAAGAGTCCAGGATCCGGCCGGTGGTGGATCGGGAATTCGCGCTGGGGCAGCTGCCGGAAGCATTGCGAACCATGGAATCGGCGGGGCACTTCGGCAAGATCGTTGTTTCGATGTAGAACGGTCAGGAACCAGAAAGGGTCACCAGCTGCCGGGCTTAGGATGCGTCACAAGTCACCACTAAACCTACGAAATCGCGTGACCCCTGACTCGCGCCAGGACACGATGTACATTTTTCCCTTGCCAAAGCAACACTTACTTGCACCCTGCATCCCATCATCGTCTAATCACAGGTGAAACGAAATTAATTTGGGAGGATCCCCAGAATGCGAGTGCTTCGCCACGTTGTTCACGCAGTATCGTCGGTGTTTGGCTGCCATCATGAACGCCTGACCCGGCCTTTTACGATCCAGAAGCAGAGCTACATGATGTGCCTGGAGTGCGGCCAGAAGGTGTTTTACTCGATGGAAGAGATGCGGCCGTTGTCGCGTCGCGAAGTGCGCCGGATGCACGCGGTGAGCGCAGGGGTATTGCAGATGAAGCCGGCGCATAGTGAGCCCGGGATCGCGACAGCGGTTGACCCGACGCTGGCGGCGTAAACGCCGTTCTGTGGCGGGCGTTCCCCAGGTTCGTCCTGACAGCCTGGTCGCCGCGAGGCCGGCCACCCTTGGCAAACGAAGGCTGGGCGAGGCCGGAGCCAGCCGGGATCAAGCAAGAACTGCCTGCGGTGGCGCAGTGTTCTGTGTGTGCGGAACGTTTCGGGAGTCGGGGGAGCCGGTCAGCTTCCCCGCGAGATCAGCGGCAATCTCCTTGCCGTGGAAGCGTCCGTTTTCGATGAAAATCTCATTCGTCCGGTTCCCTGCCACGATTACCCCGGCCAGGTAGATGCCCGGCACATTGCTTTCGCGGGTCAGCGGGTCGCAAACCGGCAGGCGGTCGTCACCCTCGAGCCGGACACCCAGCGACTGGAGAAACGCGAAGTCCGGGTGGTAGCCGGTCAGCGCGAAAACAAACTGGTTGGGTATGGTTCGCTGGCCTTCGGGCGTTTTGAGAGACACGGAGTCGAGCTCGATGCGCTCAACCCTCGTGTTGAAGAAGGCCGTGATCTCGCCATTGGCCACGCGGTTGTTGAAGTCCGGCAGGATCCAGTACTTGACGTGGCGGTGCATTTCCGGACCGCGGTGGACCAGGGTAACGCGGGCACCGTGACGCCATAGGTCGAGTGCCGCAATCGCCGCGGAGTTTTTGCCGCCGACAACCAGCACATCCATACCGAAAAAAGGGTGCGGGTCGTCGTAATAGTGCATGACCTTGGTCAGCTCCTCGCCGGGAATGCCCAGGTAGTTGGGCAGGTCGTAGTAGCCGGTGGCCACAATCAGCTTCCTTGCGCCGAGGGCTGCTTTGCGGCCAAAGCGATCCGTGGTCCGTACCGTAAGTGCGCCGTCAGAGCCTGAAACGGCATTGACCTGGAGATACTGCCGCACATCAAGCTGGAATCGCTCGGCAACCTTGCGGTAGTACTCCAGAGCCTCGTTGCGGTTGGGCTTTTGGTTCTGACTCGGAAACGGAACTTCGCCAATCTCCAGCAGCTCGGGCGTAGTGAAAAAAGTCATGTGCGCCGGGTAGTGATAGATGGAGTTGCACAGGCAGCCCTTGTCGACCAGGACCACACGCAAACCGAGGCGCTTGCTTTCAAGCGCGCAGGCAAGGCCGGTGGGTCCGGCACCAATGACCAGCACGTCAAACATCTCCGGAGATTGCGGGAACTCCATTGCGATCGCGTCAGGCAGGCTCATATCTCATACGATAAGACGCAGGACGGGGCTTGCGCGATGCGAGCGGTCGGCAGCAGGGGGTGACGTGGCCAATATGGAAGCAGGGATGCGGCAGGAAAAGGACTCGCTGGGGTTGGTGGAAGTACCGGCCGGGCGGCTGTATGGGGCGCAAACGCAGCGCGCGACCGAGAACTTCCCGATCAGCGGGTTGCGGGCGCACCCGGCGCTGATTCGCGCCTTTGGGTTGGTGAAAGCAGCGGCAGCCGAGGCGAACCGCGAGCTGGCGCTGCTGGACGCGGCGCGGGCGGACGCGATTATCGCGGCGGCAATCGAGGTAGCCGACGGGCGCTGGGACGAGGAGTTCGTGGTGGATGTGTTCCAGGCGGGGGCCGGGGTGTCCTTCCACATGAACACCAACGAGGTGGTGGCCAACCGGGCTAACCAGCTGCTGGGCGGCGCGCTGGGCGTGTATGACCGTGTGCACCCGAACGATCATGTGAACTATGGGCAGTCGACCAACGATGTGTTTCCGACCGGGATGCGGGTGGCGACACTGCTGGCGCTTGACGGGCTGTACCCGGCGCTCGACGGGCTGACCGGGACGCTGGGGCGCAAGGCAGCGGAGTTCGACGGGGTGATGAAGTCGGGCCGGACGCACATGCAGGACGCGGTGCCGATCCGTCTGGGACAGGAGTTTGCGGCGTATGGCCTGGCGATCGAAAAGGGACTGCGATTCCTGCGGTTGGCCGCCGAAGGGCTGTGCGAGCTGGGACTGGGCGGCTCGGCTGTGGGCACGGGGATCAACACGCACCCGGAGTACCGGGCGAAGGCGATTGCGCATCTCGGGCGGCTAAGCGGAAAGCCCCTGCGGCCGACGGCGGACATGCGCTGGGCCATGCAGTCAAACGCGGTGATGGGCGAGGTGAGCGGGGCGCTGCGCGGCCTGGCGCTTGAGCTGATCCGGATCTCAAACGATATCCGGCTGTTGTCGTCGGGGCCCAACACGGGCTTTGCCGAGATCTTTTTGCCGAGCCTGCAGCCGGGCTCGTCGATCATGCCGGGCAAGATCAACCCGGTGCTGCCGGAGCTCGTGGCCATGGTGGGGTTCCAGGTGATCGGAAACGATACAGCGACGGCGATGGCGATCCAGGCGGGACAGCTGGAGCTGAACGTGATGATGCCGACGATGGCGCTCAATGTTCTGGGCAGCATCGCGATCCTGGCGAACACGGTCCGGCAGTTCGACACACGCTGCGTCGCGGGCATTGCGGCCAATGAAACGCGGTGCCGGGAGTTCAGCGAAAAAACAGTCTCGCTAGCGACTGCTCTGAACCCGTATATTGGCTACGCAAAGGCGGCGGAGATCGTGAAGGAGTCAGTCGCAACTGGTGAGTCAATCATCGGGCTGGCCCGGAAGCGAAAGCTGCTCAGCGAAGAGGAGATTGCCCAGATTCTCGACCCGGCGCGGATGACGGAGCCGCAGTATCCGTTGGAAGCGGCCCGCAAACGCGACAGCCAGCCCGGAATCACAGTGCCGGTGCTGCCTCCGATCGCCATGGATCGGCGACTTTTCTGACAGAAAAGCCTTTGCAGGTGTCGCGGGTCACCCTACGCTGTTTTGCGGTTTTCGGCTGGAAGCGCAAAAACGGATCGAGAAGAAAAGGGCAGCATGCCGATGTCGATCTCA
>CAXTYP010000201.1:0-5261 GCA_964248435.1 uncultured Acidobacteriaceae bacterium
CACCCGCGACGGCCAGCGCATCCGGCTGGGCGGCAAGGGCAACGCCGGCACCGGCGGCGCAGCGGCGGGCGACTTATACCTGGTGATGAAGGTGGGAACCAACCCGGTCTTTACGCGCGCCGGCGATGACATCACCCTGCGGGTGCCGGTCACCATGGCCGAAGCCGCTCTTGGCGGCCGATTCGAGGTTCCGACGATCGATGGCAGAACGCAGCTGAGGATCCCACCGGGTACGCAGGGCGGCCAGAAGCTGCGGATGCGTGAGCGCGGGGTGACGTCGGCAGCAGTGGAGGGCAAGCGTGGCGATCAGATCGTCACGATCGAAATCGTGGTGCCCCAGCTGCGGGATGAGCGGTCCAAGGAGATCCTGCGGGAACTGGCGAAGCTGAACCCGGACGACCCACGGCAGGGCATTTGGGAGAAGATCGAAGGCTAAAGCCGCCACGCGGCCCAGGCTCGCAGGTCTTGTACTATCTGTGGAGAAAGGAGACCGGGGATGCCGGCAAAGCGGAAGACCAGGGGCGCATACATGATCTCGTCCGTGGCCGAGATGTACGAGATTCACCCACAAACCCTACGCCTGTACGAGCGCGAAGGTCTCCTGAAGCCGTCGCGCACAGAAGGCAACACCAGGATGTACACGGATGAAGACCTGGAGCGGTTGGAGTTCATTCTGAATCTTGCGCGCGACCTGGGCGTCAATATCTCGGGCATCGCCATTATTCTCCAGATGCGCGAACGCATGGAGGAGATGAACCGGCAAATGCAGGGCTTTGTGGACTATGTACGTTCGGAAATGCTCGCCAGGATGCAGGGGGTTGCCGCGATCGAGCCTGGAGCGATCGTGCCCGTCAAGCGTCCAAATGTGATCGCCCCGGCCCGTAACCGGCGCGTGACTCTACCATAGGCTGAGGGCCGACGCTGTGATTTTGAAGTTGCTGCTGGGCGTGGCCCTGTTCGGATTGCTGACCTCGACCGTCTTCACGATGATGGTGGTGATCGGTGTTTTCCGTTTTCGGCGACGAGAACACCGTGGCTCGCCGTCCTGTTCCCAGGCATTCGCTCCGCCTGTGTCGCTCTTTAAGCCGCTGCATGGAGCCGAGCCGGGGCTTGACGAGCACCTGGCGACCTTCTTCAAGCAGGACTACCCGGGCACCCTGGAACTTCTTTTTTGTGCGCGCGAGCTCGACGACCCGGGCCTGCAGATTGCGCGCGAAGTGGCAAGCAGGCACCCAAACGTCCCCGTCCGCTTTTTGGCAGTTGTGGGCCCGGCGTTTGTGAATGCCAAGGTCAGTTCGCTCGACCGGATGGGCGCGGTCGCCTCGCACGATCTGTTCATCATCAGCGATAGTGACGTGCGTGTGACGCCCGAATACGTCCGCGAAGTGGTGGCTGACTTCCGTGATCCGCGTGTCGGCGCGGTGACCTGCTTGTATCGCGGCACGGCCGAAAAGGGCTTCTGGGCCAAGCTCGAGGCCAGCGGTATGTCGGTTGAAATGACGGCCGGGGTGCTGGCGGCTGACCTTGTGGAGGGTATGCAGTTCCTGCTGGGGCCGACCATGGCGGTGCGGCGGGCCGCCGTCGAGCGCATGGGCGGCTTTGCAAAGCTGGGGCCGTACTGTTCGGACGACTTTCTGCTGGGCAACTGGGTTGCCGCGCTGGGCTACAAGGTTCGCTTGTCGCGGCATGTGATCGATCACATCGTGCTGAACCTGACCTTTACGACCAGCATGAAGCACCAGATTCGCTGGATGAAATCGACCCGGTTCTCGCGCCCCAAGGGGCACTTCGGCACCGGGCTCACCTTTGCCATGCCCTACGGCGTGCTCGCCGGCGTGGTCGCGGTGCCGTACCATCACGTTGCCACCGGGCTTGTTCTTTTCCTGTTTGCCGTGCTGAGCCGCATCGCGCTCGCGCTGTTGATCGGCCGCGGCGTGGTGCGCGAGCGCTCCCTGCTGCGGACGGCACTGTTGTTTCCGCTGCGCGACCTCATGGGTTTTGTATTTTGGCTTCTCAGCTACGCCGGCGGTACCATTCTGTGGCGCGGCCACCTGTACCGGCTGGGCGAGCAGGGACGGATGCAGCGGGCGCAGGACCAGGGTTAAAGCCGCGATGGAACTGGTTCAGCCTGCGGCAGGCAGGAGCCTACAGCGGACGATTGCTGTAGAGCGTCCGGTCTGATAGCTCTTTCAGATCGTAGACGCGACCGGCACCGAGCAGTGCCCGCACGTGCGCGTCAAACTCGGGTGGTACACACAGAAACAAGCGCTGCCCACTGCCGGGCGCCCCCTGCCACATCCGGAGCAGTTCGGCATCGGTGAGAAAGATATGGGGAGCATCCGGGTAGAACGAGCCCCAGATCATCGAGGAGGAGCGCCCGTTGACAAGCAGCGCCTGCCGGTGCGTGTAGAAGATGACCGATGATGCATTGGACTGGTCGCCGTACACCAAAAGCTGGTCGCCGGGCCGGGCACTGCTGTTGATGACGTCAGCCATGGCCCGGGAAGAGAGCAGCGGCTCAAACCGAACCAGCGCGATGTGGGCCGCGACCAGAAACGCCGCCATCGTGAGCGCAACCGAGGTGGTTGCTTCCAGCCCGTAGCCGCGTAGTCGCAAGCGCAGCGCCAACAAGGGTCCGGCCAGCAACACGACCATCGCGACCGCAGCCGGCAGGCGCAGGGCGGCAAAGGATGGGCCGGTCAGGTCAAAAAAGTGTGACATCGCGAGCGAATAATCGCCAACTCCCCGATGCGCCAGCAGGATGCCGATGTCGGGCACAAATGGCAGGTGGCGCGAACTCCACAGGCCGTAAGCAAGGGCAAGGGCGGCGGAAACACCAATGGCTGCGAAGCAGATGTGAGCCGCTGTCAGCCAGCGATTGCTGCCGCGGCCATCCGGTCCTTCCAGCAGCGACAGCGATCCGGCCGTGAGTACCAGCAGCGGGAAGTACGCGGGCCAGGTGTAGTACTCCTGGTTGGTTGAAAGCGAGAAAAACAACAGGATAGCCCCGCCATACAGCCCCAGCAGCAACGTGGTGCGGGCGCGAAAGCGCTCGCCGCGAATGGCAAAGGCCGCGTGAAACGCGGTGGGGTGTTCTTCCGCAAAGTCACCTGTTCTGGCCCGGTCGGGGAACAGGATCGCCACAAAATGCTTTCGGCGGGACCAAAAGCGTGCAACCGCGGCAGGGAACAGCAGGCACCAGGGAAAAAGCCAGGCCATGTGACCCACCCAGAAGACCCAGCCCGGCTGCTTGTTGTAGTCATGCGGATACCGCAGGCCCAGAAAGCGAAGCACGTGCTCATTGATGAAGTAGAAGTAAAGAAAGCCGTGCACATGGCCAGCGATCGGGATGTTGCCGGAAGGGTGGCCCTGGTCGGGATTGCGCAGAGCGGCCAGGATGTGCCACGGCGCGCCGATCAGCAGAAACAGCAGCCATCCGGTGGGCAGCCGGAACTCGCGCCAGCGCCGCCACTCTCCTGTGATGGCCAGGTAAGGCAGAACCGCGGCAAGGAAAAACACCGGTGCGATCAGTCCTTTGGCCAGCAAGGCTACCGCGAGCGCGGCGTATGTGAGATAGAGCCGGTTCGGTTTGCGATCTTCCAGCCCGGTCAGAAATGCCCACAAAGCCAGCGCGCTGAAAAAGCAAAACAGCGACTCCGGGATCATGACGCGGGTAAACAGGAAGACTCCAACCGTCGTCAGCATGGCAAGCGCTGCGTAAAAGGCGGCACGGTCGTTCCACGCGCGGCGCGCCCACACCCAGGCCAGCACAGCATTCGCCAGCACTGCCAGGGTCATGGGCAGGTGCGTCGCAAACACGTTGTAACCGAACAAGCGGTAGTCAAAGGCCACGAGCCAGTACGGCAAGGGCGGCTTTTCAAGGTAGCGAATGCCATTGACATACAGCGTGACCCAGTCACCGCTGCGCGCCATGTGCTGGGCGGCGTTGGCGTGGGTAGCATCCGCATCGTCGAGCAGCGAAGGCGAAAACAGCGCGGCAAAATGAACCGCAAGAAAAAGCAGCAGGAGCAGGGTCCAGGCTTTGCGGGGAGAGGCAAGCAACTCGGAATCGGCGGTCGGGGACGGCTGATGCGCGGTGGTCGTCGACAAGGCAGGGGATCCGTAGCGGGAACAAGGACGGGCTTTCACCCGTAGAGCACAGGATAGCAGTTGGCGCATCCCGGGAGCCCGCCCTGGTTGCGGGCTTCTGCCGGCCGAGGGCATCTATCGTTTCGGCTGGGGCTTGGCCTTGCCAGGGGTCGATTTGAGCGCCCGTCGCCGGGTGACCTTGGTGGCCGTGCCGTACACGCCGCGAAGAATACGGGGGTCGACCAGCCAATGCAGGATGCCGGGCCGCCGCGTAAGGTCGACCCGGGCAATGGCCCCCTTACGCAGCCGAATCGCGGAGCGGCTGGGCGAACTACTGCCATTCATGATCAACATGGCCAGAAACAGCGGCAGGTTTGGGTTGTGGCCGACCAGCAGGACATTCTCATGCCCCGTCAGCTCATTCACAAATGTTTGAAAAGCCGCAATCGAGGCTTCCGGCCGGAGTGCGTCCGTGATTTCGACTTTGCCGTCGAATCCTACCTCCGTGCCTACAAGCGAGGCGGTTTGCAGCGCCCGCTTCAATGGACTTGAAGCCACGTGATCGAACTGAACTTTTAAAGCGTTCAGGTAGCTGCCGATCAAGAAGCATTGTCCCTTGCCTTCCTTGTCAAGAGGGCGCTTGATGTCGATCAATGGGTTGGCACGGCGTGTACCGGCGCTGCTGTGACGCAGAACATAGATGTTCATGAACGAGCGAATCCTCAGAAACGCGCCCGACAACGAGCGCATTAACGGGATTGTAACAATTAGTGCGCACCCCCGCTGTGAAGGAGCTATGGCGACGCTGTCTCAGGCCGCCCGCTTCGCGAAAACGGGGGCTGGCCCGCCCGGGACGCTGGGCATGGGGAACCCTGGGTCCAGGCCCGGAAAGCCGGGGGCGACCGGATCAGGATCGGGCGCGGGTCCTGGCTGAAAGTCCGGCTCCCCACCCGGCACGGTAGGGTCCAGGGGCCCTGGATCGATCCCGGGGATGGTGTCCATCGTGAAGCGCGAAAGGAGTGGGATGGGGCAAACGGAAAGGAATGACATGTGGAATGTGATGCCGGGAAGCTGTCCGCCAGGTGCCCCCCGGCCCTTGCCGGCTGCAACCGTTTTCAAGCCGCGCACGTCCGCTCATTCAATGGCGGTTGCGGGAGCGACGGGGGCAAGCG
>CAXTYP010000202.1:0-5246 GCA_964248435.1 uncultured Acidobacteriaceae bacterium
ATCGATCAAGTGGATCTCAACCGGCATGGCTAGGGGTCAGCGCCGCCGTTTTCGCCCTTGTGCCCGGGCGCCGGTTGGCGGGGAGCGGCCCGGCGCACCGGGATACCACCTCTTTGAACCGCCTTGCGAATCGACCACGCGGCCCAAACCAGAACCAGCACACTCCCAACGAAAACAAGAGAAGAAGACTCATGGCCCGGCGAAGCCATAGGATAACAAAGAGCAGCGCAGCCGGGATGATGCCGTTCTCGGTCGCGCTTTTGAACGAGGTGTCGCGACCGGCATCCAAGCGGGCAGGAAAGAAGAAAGGCAGACGAAGCAGATGGCGACACCGATCAAGTTCGGAACCTCAGGCTGGCGCGCGATTGTTGCGGAAGAGTTCACGATGGCAAATATCAGGCGTGCCGTGACGGGTATCGCGAAATTTGTCGCAGCCCAGCCCGGAGAAGCGAAAACCGTCCTGGTCGGGCGCGACCCCCGCTTCCTGGGCGAGACCTTTGTAGCGGAAGCCGCCGCCATTCTCCGGGCGAACGGCGTGACCCCGTGCGTGATCCCGGAAGCCGCGCCGACCCCTGCGATTGCCTACGCGGTACGGGAAGGCGCCTATGCCGGGGCCATCAACTTCACCGCATCGCACAATCCGCCGGAGTACAACGGCATCAAGTTTTCCACCTCGGACGGCGCGCCCGCCTTGCCGGAAACCACCGGGCAGATCGAGGCCGCAATCGCAGCGCTGGGTGAAACCGCCGTGCCGGCGGCCGCCCCTGGCGAGTACAAGCAGGTCGATGTCAAGCCGGATTACGCTCGGCGCCTGGGCGAGCTGGTCGACCTCCACGCCATACAGAAGTCAGGGTTGAAGATCGTTTTCGATCCATTCTGGGGCGCGGCTCGCGGCTACAGCGACTCCATCCTGCGGGAGCACGGCGTGCCGGTTGAAACCGTGCATGACTATCGCGATGTTCTGTTCGGCGGGCACGCGCCCGAGCCCGACGGCGAACTGCTGGATGAGTGCCGCGCCCGGATGAAGAGCTTTGGCGCGGGCATCGGTATCGCCACCGACGGCGATGCGGACCGCTTCGGGATCGTGGACGAGGACGGGACCTATATCCAGCCCAACTACATCATCGCGCTGCTGTTTGACTATCTGATGGAAACGCGCGGCTGGAAGAATGGCGTCGCGAAATCCGTGGCGACCACAAACCTGATCAATGCGCTGGCAGAAAAGAACGGTGTGCCACTGTATGAAACGCCGGTCGGCTTCAAGTACATCGGCGAGCTGATCAATGCAGACAAGATCGCGATCGGCGGCGAAGAAAGCGCCGGGCTGACCATTCGCGGGCACGTGCCGGAAAAGGATGGCGTAATGGCCGGGCTGCTGGTGGCCGAGATGGTGGCAACTCGCGGCAAGAACCTCGGAGCTCAGTTAAACGATCTATTTGCCAAAGTAGGTTCCTTTTACCCCCACCGAGAGAATTTCCGCTTGACGCCCGAGCTCAAGAACGCATTCACTGAAAAGGTGAAAAGCGACCCGGCGGAGCTGGGCGGCCGCAAGGTATCAGCGGTGGTGCGGACCGACGGGCTCAAGCTGGTGCTGGAGGACGGCTCCTGGGTGTGCTACCGGCTTTCGGGAACCGAACCGGTAGTGCGTGTGTACACCGAGGTTCGCAAGCCGGAAGACAGCAGCAAGCTGAGCGACGCTGCCAAGGCGTGGGTCCTGGCTTAAATGGAGTAAATGGAGCAAGGGAAGTGATGGGTTCTGTGGCGGGGCAGGTTGCAAACTCGCGTTGGACCAGGGTGCTCGCGCTTGCCGGCAGCAGGCGTCGCGCTGCCACCCTCTTTGCTTTCGGACTCGCCGGATTGTTCGGCTGGCACGCGGTATTCGGGGCTAACGGCATCACGGCGTATGCGGCCAAGCGGACCGAAGACCGGGCCCTGCAGGTCCGGATCGAAGCCCTGAAAAGCGAGAATGCAAGGCTGAAGCACCACGTGGAACACCTCCAGTCCGACCCGGACACGATCGAGATGGAAGCTCGGCAGCGTTTGCACTATGCCCGGCCCGGCGAGGTGATCTACACCCTCGAGAATAGCCCGGCGAGTAGGCGCCAGCCGTAAGTGCGCCCGCACCAGCCGGTCGCGAGTTCGGGCCAATCAACACCTGCTGACGACAATGTCGGCTGATTTCAAGCCGTCCGGGTACTCTGGCAACGGAGTTTCCGCATGAGCCTTTTTCAGCAAACCATCGAAAATGCCGCGCCAAGTGTCGAAGACGTCCGCAACAGGCGATGGATCTATGTCCCCTACGATCGCCTGACGGATGCGGCCGGGCCCTTGGCCGAGACCCCTCCCAAAGACGCAGGCATCGTGATGATGGAAGCGCTGGCCAAAGCCCATCGGCGTCCTTACCACAAGAAGAAACTGATCCTGATCCTCGCGAGTCAGCGCCATTTCGCGCTGGAACAGGCCGCCCGCGGCGTCAAGGTCGCCTATCTTTTCACGCCGGGTATTTTCGCCGACGGACTGGTCGCCGCACGCGACCGGTACGGCCTCGGGCGGCTGACCATGATGGAGCCGGCCGAGCGCGAAATGCGCTTCGACATGGCGGAAGCCGCCAGGCGCGGCGTGGCGCTCAACCAGGTGCCGGATGCAACCTGGCTTTCGACCGTTGAGGACTTCGAGCACGTCTACGGCCAGCCCGGGCCGGGCCCGGTTGAAAAGCATTACGTGATGGACCGCTTTTACCGGTACATGCGCGAAAAAACCGGGGCGCTGATGCGCGGTGGCAAGCCTGAAGGGGGACGGTTCTCGTTTGACGAGGAAAACCGGCAGCCGTACAAGGGCAACCCGCCGGTGCCGCGCCGGCCCGTCTACGAGCCGGACGAAATCACCCGCGAGGCAATTGAAACGGTCGAGCGCGAGTTCCCCCATCACTTTGGTTCAAGCGCCGGGTGGAACCTGCCGGTGCGCCGCGACGACATCGACGCGGCCTGGCAGTGGAGCCTCGGTCACCTCCTGCCGCTGTTCGGTCCGTTTGAGGACGCCATGGGCACGCGCGAGCCGGACATGTTCCACAGCAAGATGTCGGCATGGATCAACATCAGCTGCCTGCTGCCGGCGCGCGTGGTCAGTGACCTGCTCCATGCAGCCGGCAAAGGGCTGGTGCCGCTGGCCAGCGCTGAAGGCTTTTTGCGGCAGATTCTGGGCTGGCGCGAGTTTATGCGGCATATTCACCGCATCACGGACGGCTACAGGAACATCGCTGTGCCGGCCGAGCCGCCTCGGAAGCCCGCCAAAAAGCGGGAAGAAGAAGAAAAAGCAGCACCGACCGCGGCACGGTCCGCCGGGGAAGATGATGGTGCCCGGCCCTCGGCTCTGGGCGCCGCCCTGCCCCTGCCGGCCGCCTACTGGGGCGTGCCATCGGGCCTCAACTGCCTTGACACGGTTGTGCGGCAGGTGGTGGACGAGGGCTGGTCCCATCACATCACGCGGTTGATGATCCTGAGCAACTTCGCCATGCTGTGCGGCTACTCGCCGCGCGAGCTGACGGACTGGTTCTGGATCGGCTACATCGACGCCTACGACTGGGTGGTGGAGCCGAACGTGCTCGGCATGGCGACCTACGGCGACGGCGGCATCACGGCGACCAAGCCTTATGTCAGCGGAGCGGCTTATATCAATCGCATGAGCGATTACTGCGGCCGCTGCCAGTACAACCCGAAACTGGCGACCGGCGAAGGATCGTGTCCGTTCACGGCCCTGTACTGGACGTTCCTGGAGCGGCATGAAGCCCTGCTGGGCACCAATCCACGCCTGCGCATGCAGTACAGCACGCTGAGAAAAAAGTCCGCCGCGGAACGCATTGCCTTGCGCGAGCGTGCGGACGACTGTGTGCGCGAGCTCGGAAAAGCGACATACTAGGACAGGCGCATCGAACGATGGGTGCGACGCGCTTGAGGAAAAGACCAGGTGGAAAAAGATATTGTGATCGTAGGCGCGGGGCTGGCTGGCCTGCGCTGCGCCGAGTTGCTGGGCAACGCCGGCTTTGACACGCTGCTGCTGGAAGCGAATGACGCGCCGGGCGGCCGTGTGCGCACGGACCTGGTCGATGGTTTCCGTCTTGATCGCGGCTTCCAGATCCTGCTGACGGAGTACCCCGAAACCAAGGCAGCGCTGAACTACCGCGCGCTGAAGCTGCGCAAGTTCATTCCCGGCGCGCTGGTGTGGCACGGTGGACGTTTTCATCGCTTCGTCGATCCGGCACGGGAGCCGATCAACGCCGCCAAGTTCCTGTTTGACGACGTGGTGACGTTTGGCGACAAGTTGCGAGTGGCCCGTCTGCGCGCGCGTGTGGGCCGGGGCAGCCCGGCAGCGCTGTTCAGCGGCCCCGACCAGACCACGCACGAGTTTCTGCGGCAGTTCGGCTTTTCGCACAAGATGATCGACCGCTTTTTCGCGGCGTTTTTTGGCGGTGTTTTTTTGGAAAACGAGCTGCAAACATCCGCGCACTATTTCGAGTTCCTTTTCCGGATGTTTGCTGTGGGCGCGGCCGCCGTGCCGCTGGAAGGGATGGAGCGGATTCCCCAGCAGATGGCCGCCAAGCTGCCTCCCGGCGTGCTGCAACTCAACACCCCGGTAGTGTCGGTCACGCGCCGGCAGCAGCGGTTCCTGGTCACGCTTGAAAAAGGCGAAGCGATTGAAGCCAAGCAATTGGTTTTCGCCGTTGCGGAGCATGCGTTGCGTCCGTTGCTAGCCGACCTGTTGCCCCATACCCGCGCGCAGGCCCGGGAACAGCGAAGCTGGAATCGCACCACCACGCTGTACTACGCGGCGCCGCAGTCACCGATCGACGGCCCCATCCTGGCGCTGAACGGCGAAGGTCCGGACGGCGGCCCCATCAACAACCTCGCTGTGATGAGCCAGGTCTCCAAGCGCTACGCGCCGCCCGGGCAGCAATTGATAGCGGCCAGCGTCGTCGGTGTTGCCACGGCTGATGACGCCGCCATGGAATCGCTGGAAAAAAAAGTGCGCGAGCATGCGGAGCGCTGGTTCGGCCCGGAACAGGTAAGCCAATGGCGGCTCGTGGGCGGCTACCCAATCGCGTATGCGCTGCCGCTGGCCCGCTCCACGCATTGGGAGTCGAGCGCCAGCCGTGTCACGGACAACGTGTATGTCTGCTCCGATGCGCAGGAGCAGCCGTCGCTGCAGGGCGCGCTTGCCTCCGGACGCCGCGCGGCCGAGGCGATCCTGGC
>CAXTYP010000203.1:0-5232 GCA_964248435.1 uncultured Acidobacteriaceae bacterium
GGGAATGCCCATCGCAAATGCCGTGTTGCGACCAAGGTGCTGGTCCGGCAGAAACAGGATCTTCTCGGAGCGAGCAAACGCCCACTCAAAGGCCTTGCGCGCATTAGAAGACGTGCACACCAGGCCGCCCCGCTCGCCGCAGAATGCCTTGATCGCCGCCGTTGAGTTCATATAGGTCAGCGGCATAACCGTGTCCGGCGCTAACCCGGATGCCATCAGCGCGTCCCAACAGTCCTCCACCTGGCCGATCTCGGCCATATCGGCCATCGAACAGCCGGCGTTCAGGTCCGGGAGGATGACCTGCTGGTCGGCGCGGCCCAGCACGTCCGCGCTTTCGGCCATAAAGTGCACGCCGCAAAAGACCAGGTACTTTGCCGCGGTTTCGGCGGCGATCTGCGAAAGCTTGTAGCTGTCGCCGGTGACATCGGCGAAGCGGATCACCTCGTCGCGCTGGTAGTGGTGGCCGAGCAGAACGGCTGTGTCGCCTAACTTGGCGCGGGCCTGGGCAATGCGATCGTCCATGGAATGGTCGGGCAGGACGAGGTAGTTTTCAAGCGAGCACAGCTCCGCACCGGTGTTCGGATGAGGGGCAGCGGCAAGCTCAGCGACTTCTTCAGTCAGTACGCTCACGTCAGTGTTCCGCCTTCAGTCCGCCACTCAAGAGGGGGCAGACGGGGATGTTGAAAGCATGGGTACCGGTCGCAGTGGCTTCGCGAAGTTCCAAGCCACGGGGATGTTGCGACCTCCTTTAACAGATGCAGCGCGCCACCGGGGGATGCAGAGAGGCCTGGCTGCCTGTTGCACTCGAGTGTAGCGCAGGCGCTTGCGGAAACGAAGACGAAAGCCCACCACTGGCCGCGCTGGTGCGCCATGGAGTCCCAAAATGGGAATGGCCGAACTGGGCTGGCCCCAAATGGTTTCAGGATGGGATCGGGACTTCAAACAAGGGCCCCCGCGCGGGCCGGCGGTTTAGCCATCGGGTATCATGGGAGGGCAATGCACCTGGCCGACCCCATTTTCATCTTCATTCTCGCGCTGGTGCTGCTGGGGCCCAAGCGCACCGGCGAGCTGGCGCAGCAGCTTGGGAAGCTGATGGGGGAGTTTCGCAAGGCATCGAACGATTTCAAATTCCAGTTCACCGAAGAAATGCGCATCTCCGAGCAGCAGGAGCAGCTGAAAAAACAGGAAGGCGATCGGGCGGCGCTGGGAGCCGGCGCGACAACCGCCGATGGCGAAAACCGGATCGAGCCACCCGCTCCCCTCCCTGTTGAAAGAGCCGCCGACGAGGTCGCCGCCCCCGTGCCCTACGCCATCTCTGCTGTGTCCGCCACCACCGGCGAAGAAACCCCGGTGGAGGATCACCCTTTGTTGCGGGTCGATGTGATCCCACCCATGGACACCCCCCCTGTCGCGCCAACTATCGCGCCCCCTGCTGCGCCCCCTGTCACGTTCACGGAAGCATCCATACTCTCACCCGGCCCTACCCCGGTCGAGGTCCCGGCAAGCGCTCACGGGAACGGCCACGTCGCGCACCCTGACCCAGCCATCTTGTCGCCCGAGCCGCACGAGAGCCCGGTTCACCATGGCTGATTTCTCCTCGGGCGCTGCCGACGCCCTCGACCGCGCTCGATCCGCCGTTTCCGATCGCGCCGAGCTGCCCGGCATGAGCCTGATGGAGCACCTGGAAGAGCTGCGCAAGCGCTTTATCCACGTTATTGTGGCGCTGGTGCTCGGCTTTTTCGTCGCCTACGGCTTCCACGAGCGTATTTACACGTGGATGCAGCAGCCCATCACCATTGCACTTAAAAAACACCACCTGCCGCCGCAGCTCGTTTACCACAACCCCGTCGACGGTTTTAACCTTTACCTGAAGCTGAGCTTCATGGCCGGTTTCATCCTGGCCGCGCCCTACGTGCTGTACCAGCTGTGGCTGTTTATCTCGCCGGGCCTGTACAAGCATGAGAAACGCTATGTGTGGCCGTTTATGCTCGCCACCGTAACTCTGTTCCTCGGCGGCGCGTTTTTCGGCTATCGGTTTGTGTTTCCCGGCTCGCTCGACTTCCTGCTTTCCTACAGCGACAAGTTCATGCCGTTGATCGAGATCAACGAGTACACCGGCCTGTTCCTGACCGTGATCCTCGGGCTTGGCATCACCTTTGAGCTGCCCATCCTCATCCTGTTCCTGTCCCTGTTCGGCATCGTCAGCCCCCGTTTTCTCTGGACAAACATCCGCTACGCCATCCTGATCATCTTTGTCATCGCGGCCGTCATCACCCCCACGCCCGACATCATCACCATGTGCGTGTTCGCATCACCCATGCTGGTGTTGTATCTCCTTTCGATCGGCGTTTCAGCCGCCGTGCACCCGGCCTCGCGCAAACGGCGCGCGCTCAGTGAGGCTCCATAGATGCTTGTGCGCAAGGGTATTCCGGGCACCGTTGTTGCCATTCTTTGGCTGCTGCTTGCACTGCCCGCGCTCGCCGCCGCGGGCAAAAACACCTTTGACGGCGCCAAGGCACTCGCCTACACACGCGAGTTCATCACCGAAACCGGCCCACGCTTCAATGGCAGCCCGGGCCTCGCGAAAGCCCAGGACATGCTCCGGAAGTTCTTTGCGCACGATCAACTGCAGGAAGACACCTTCACCTCGTCCACCCCGGCTGGCCCGCAGCTCATGCACAACTTCATCGTGCGCTTTCCCGGCAAAAAGGACGGCGTGATCGTGCTGGCAACACACTACGAAACCAACTACTGGCTTAAGGACATTCCATTTGTCGGCGCGAACGACGGCGGCGCGACCACCGGTCTCCTGATGCAGATCGCGAACGACCTCCGCGCGCATCCGCCCGAGGGCTCGGCTGTTTGGCTGGTCTTTTTCGATGGCGAAGAGTCTGTTGGCCCGCAGTGGACCGACTCCGATTCCCTTTATGGTTCGCGCCACCTCGCCGCCCGGTGGCAAGCCGACGGCACCCTCGCGAGAATCCGGGCGTTTCTGCTCACCGACATGATCGGCGACCGGGACCTCAATATCCTGCGCGACAGCTCTTCCGACGCCGGGCTCGTCAACGTCATCCAGAAAGCGGCGGAGATCGAAGGCGACAGCGCGTACTTCTTCAAAACCACCAACACCATCAGCGACGACCACCTCCCGTTCGTCAAGCGCGGTGTGCCCTGCGTCGACATCATCGACATGGACTACGGCCCCAACAGCGCCTATCACCACACTGAAAAAGACACGCTCGACAAGCTCAGCGCCCGAAGCCTGACCATCTCTGGCTCGGTGATCGAAGAAACCCTGCGCCTGCTCGACCAGCCCTCGCCAGCAGTCCGCAAGTAAACATGGCTGTCCAATTCGCCGGGGCTTCCGTCTCGTTCTGGCTCGCCTTTCACGCGATCGTCGCGGTGCTGCTGCTGGTTGACCTGCTGGTCCTGGGCCGCGCTCGCAACGCCCGTGCCGGGGTGCGGCAGGCCTGGGCCTGGACCGCGGTACTGGCGGCCGCTGCCTTCTGCTTCGCGCTCTGGGTTTCTCACCGGCAAGGGCATGGGCAGGCGATCGAGTTCCTGTCCGGCTACCTGATCGAGGGCTCGCTCTCGGTCGACAACCTGTTCGTCTTTCTGCTGCTGTTTCGCTCACTCGGCCTCGATGAAGACGGCCAGCGTCGCGTGCTGCTGTGGGGTGTGCTCGGGGCCATCGTGCTGCGCGCCCTTTGTATCTTTGGCGGGGTCGCGCTGCTGGAGCGGTTTGGGTGGATCCAGTACATCTTTGGCGCGATCCTGCTGTACGCCGGGGTCCGACTGCTGCGGGCCAAACACGGCGACACTGGTGCTGCCGAACAGCCCGCTCCCCTGCGCTGGCTGCGCGCCCGCATGGGCCCAGGCAGCAAAAACGGCCAGCTCGCCGGCTCCGCGCTGCTGATGGTGATCGCGGCGGTCGAGTTCACGGACCTCCTATTCGCGCTTGATTCGATCCCGGCCGTGCTCGCTATCACTCGCAACCCGTTCATCGTTTACACGTCCAATATCTTCGCGATCCTGGGGCTGCGCTCGCTTTATTTCGGACTCGCCGGAATGCTCGACAAGCTGCGCCTGCTCAATTACGGCCTCGCGGTCATTTTGATCTTTGTCGCCGCCAAGATGCTCCTCGCGCACTGGATCGAGCTTCCGGCCACCGTGTCACTGCTTGTGATTGTCGTCATCCTGGGCGCGTTCGCCGCGGCCAGCAAGCTGCTGCCCGCCCCCACTCACAGTTAAAGCTCGCGCGGCGCAAACCCCACCGGCTCGCGGCCCACGACCAGCGAGTGCCGCGCGAACCGCAGGTCGTCGCGCCGGGGAAAGTCGTTGCGGAAGTGTGCCCCGCGGCTTTCTTCGCGAGCCAGCGCGGAGCGCGCGATCAGCTGGCTCAGGTCCAGCAGGTTGCGCAGCTCGGCCCCTTCCCGCGTGAGCGGTTCGTTTTCCGGCGACCCCTGGGCAAGGGAGCGCAGCTCCGACAGGCATTCGAGAGCGCGCGTCAATCCGTCCGCGTCCCGCAGCAGCCCAGCGTCTCGCCACATGGTCGCCTGGAGTGTCCGGCGCAAACCGGCTGCCGCTCCGGCCGCGTAGGGAGGCTGCGCAGCCGGGATGGAGGCGGGAGCACCAACAGCCGGTTCGCTCAGCATCGCTTCCGCCGCGCGCGCTCCAAACACCAGCCCTTCCAGCAGCGAGTTCGACGCCAGCCGGTTGGCCCCGTGTACTCCCGTGCACGCCACCTCGCCCGCCGCGTACAAGCCCGCGAGCGTGGTGCGCCCGTGCACATCCGTTTCCACGCCGCCCATCAGGTAGTGCGCCGCCGGGCGCACCGGGATGAGGTCGCGACTCAGCAGCAAGCCATGCCTGGCCAGAAAACCGGAGATACCCGGAAACCGCGCCGCGAGATCGAGCCCCGGGTGTGAAGCCTCCACATGGCGCATGTCGAGGTACACCGGCCGCGCCGGGGCCGGGCTTTCAGCGATTCCCTCGCGCGTAATCGCACGGGCCACCACATCGCGCGGCGCCAGCTCCAGCAATGGATGGTAGCGCTCCATAAAACGCTCGCCCCGGTCGTTGCGAAGCAACGCGCCTTCGCCGCGCAGCGCTTCTGAAAGCAGGAAACGGGGCACCCCGGGCAGCGACAGCGCCGTCGGGTGGAACTGGAAAAACTCCATACCGGCCACCGCCGCACCCGCGCGCCAGGCCGCGGCAATGCCGTCGCCGGTC
>CAXTYP010000204.1:0-5182 GCA_964248435.1 uncultured Acidobacteriaceae bacterium
CTAGGATCCCAGGCGCACTTCAGGGCAGAACCTGTAAACGCGTCCGCAGGTTTCCGGCGAGTTGGGCGACCGTTTGCAGCTTAGCCGTCAGCGGAGCAGAGACCAGCGGTTCGGCCAGCGCAAGTTGTGAGTGCAGCAGGAGCCCGGTGACGGTGTCGCGAAGCTCGCTTTCAATGGCGTTGGTAGCCGCGCGCATGGCTAACTGCTGCTCCATCTCGCGGCGCTGCAGGGCCGCGCGAACTTCGCGGATCAACCGGTTTGTTCCAGAAATGGCAAAGTTGATCTGAAGCGGGATTGCCAATCCGGCTTGCTTCCAGAGCATCTCTGCCCCTTCCGGGCTGGCTTCAGCTATCGGCTCATCCACGACCACGATGGTGTACTCGCGACGGCGCAGGGCCGACATCCCTTCACGGCGACTCGGCGCCACCTCCACGGGCAGGCCGAGCTGCTTGGCAAGGCTGGCCGCGCAGTGTTCTGCTCCGGAAATGCCGGTGATGATCAATGCGCTTTGCATTATTCCATGTCTCCTGACCGCGCCCGCCCGGAACGCAGTCCTGTGTATGCTCGATTTCGGTATCTCCCGACGCCATGCCGCTGAGTCCCCGCGCGGCGGCTACTGGGCCGCGATCATCGCGTCCCCGATGCCGTACTCCTTCAACTTGCGGTAAAGCGTGGTCTTGCCGATGCCGAGCAGCTTCGCCGCTTGCAGCTTGTCTCCATTCAGATCGCGAATCGCGGTGATAATAGCCGCTTTCTCCATTTCGGCCAGCGAGGTCACCTCGGGACCGCCTTCCGCCATCGCGGCTTCAAGAGTTTCGCGCAAGGGGATGGACATGCGCCGTTGCTGCATGCGGAAGTCCTGAAGCTGCGTCGGCATGTCCCCGAGCTGGACGGTGGTTCCTGAAGCGAACGAGCAGGCGCGCTCCACTGCATTTTCCAGTTCGCGAACGTTGCCCGGCCATTCGTAGTGATCAAGTACCCGCAGCGCCTCGTCGCTCAGTACAAACTTCTTGCTGTATTCCTTGCCGATCCGGTCAAGAAAGTGAGCGGCCAACAAAGGAACGTCCTGGCGGCGCTCACGAAGAGGCGGCAGGCGAAGGCTGACAACATTGAGGCGGTAATACAAATCCTTGCGGAAACGGCCCTGTTCGACCATTTGCTTCAAGTCGCGATTGGTGGCGGCAAGCACCCGCGCACGCATCGGCACGCGATGGCTGGCTCCAACAGGCCGGACCTCGCGTTCCTGAAGCGCGCGAAGCAGCTTGGCCTGCAGGTCGAGCGGCAGCTCGCCGATTTCGTCGAGAAACACGGTTCCATCGGCAGCCGCTACAAGCAGGCCTTCCTTGTTGCGGTTTGCGCCAGTAAACGCACCCTTGACATAGCCGAACAGCTCGCTTTCCACCAGGGTCGGTACCAGCGATCCGCAGTCCACGGGGAGAAAGGGCTTACTCGCATTGGGGCCATTGCCGTGAATGGCCCTCGCGATCAGCTCTTTGCCCGTGCCGCTTTCGCCCAGAATCATCACGGGGTGGTTGCTATGGGCGACCTTTGAAAGAATGCGATAAATCCTGTCCATCTCTGGGCTTTGCCCAATGATTGAGCCCAGCGGACCCTGTACCCGCATCCTTTCGCGAAGACGCCGGCTTTCAGAGTCGAGCTGCCGCCGCTCCGCCGTTCTGTCGAGCACGGCCGCCAGCTCATCCATGGCAAAGGGCTTGGTCAGGTAATCAGTCGCGCCGGTCCGCATCACTTCGACCGCCGAAGTGACGGTTGCATAAGCAGTCATCACAATCACCGAAGTCTCGGGTCGGACCACCCTGACCTCGTCCAGCAGGTCGATCCCCTTGCCCGCCTGCGACTTCAGGTCCAGCAGCAGCACGTCGGTGCTGTTGCCGTGCAGGTAGGTGCGTGCCGCCTCAACCGTGTCCACGGTGTGCGGATGGTAGCCTCTGGCGTTCGCGATCTCGCAAACAGCCGAGCGGACGGCCGCATCTTCATCGAGGATCAGTACGTGCAGCTTCGTCGGCGACTGGGTGACCATAGTTGTTAGCTTGCTTCCCGGTGTTAGCTCCTTATCGGCAGGCCTGGCCGATCGTTCCAGTTACCGAAGTGGCAGGGTGGCCTTGTTTCATGACTGCATGGTGGGAATCCGGAGCTCAAAGGTCGTGCCTCGGCGGCGAGTACTCCCCACCCGCACCGATCCGCCCACCGATTCCACCAGCTGCCGTACAACCGTGAGGCCCAGCCCGGGAGCGCAGCTTCGGTTCGATCTGGAGGAAAAGCCGGGTTTAAAAATCAGCCCCAGAGCATGCGCCGGGATGCCGGGCCCATTGTCAGAGACGTGGATCAGCACGGCTGGCTTGTCGCGACTGAGTGCTCTTCGCGCTGTGACCCGCACGGTTCCACCAGGGGTCCCCATGGCTTCACCGGCATTCTTTACCAGGTTGATCAGCACGCGATGAAAGGCGTCCGCGGGCAGAGCCATCGCGGGCAATTTGCTTTCAGAGGAGACGTGTACGTTTGTCCATGGACCGGCCGCGGTTTGAAGCAGGGGCTTGGACGAAACAAGGGTTTCGCCCGTACTTATGGTGGGTGACTTCGAAACAGGAGCAGCAGACGCGGCCGGCGAAGCAGCCTGGGGCCGTCGCGCCACCTCCACGGGTAACAGGAATGACTCGATTAGGTGGGTGAGGGTTTCGGCTATCTCTTGAAGATCTCGGGCGTAATGCTGGGCCGACGGGGCCAAAACGCCGGGCTCGTCCAGCAACCCGGCCAGCATATGAAGGGAGCAAAGGGCATTCCGGGCGTCGTGTTCCTGTTTAGCTGCAGCCGAAGGGCCTGGCCTCCGTGCGGACAGGGTGGGCTTGGCCGGACGGATTTCCCGTGGACCATTCAGGTTCAGCACAGAATGGGAGCGCGAGGGGCGAAACTGCAGGAGGTTTGAGCTTTGGGCCGGGCTTCGATGTTGCTGATGCATCTTTGTTCCCCTTTTCCTTCGCGCCTGGTTCGCGCCTGGTTCGCGTCTGGTTCGCGTCTGGTTCGCGTCTGCTTTCTCCTATTAGCAGGTTGGCGGCCAAACAGCGCCGCGCTCTTAAACTGTTCAAATAAAAACACTTATCCTGGTTCCCCCGTCCGTCTCAGCCAGGCGGGTGGGCAGGGCGGGACCCGGAATGGGAAAACAGATTGTTCCTTGGTGGTCCTAAGTTCAGGTGATTCAATCACTTGTCTTGTTTGTTCCAGATTGGAACGTGGGGTGACGTCCCGATTCGGCACACCAACCTCTACAATCAGCGTGATGACTGAAAGCAATGCACCTTTTTACAGGCAAGGCGGTCGCGCTGCGGCGCAGCTGCGCCCTTTTTCTCTCAACCCTGACTATGTCAGAACGGCCGAAGGGTCGGTCCTGATCGCAATGGGTGAAACGCGTGTGCTGTGCAATGCTTCGGTGGAAACTGGAGTGCCTGGCTGGATGCGCGGACGCGGGCGGGGGTGGGTCACTGCGGAGTATGGAATGTTGCCACGGGCAACGCTGACAAGAAGCGCGCGGGAATCAGAGCGTGGCAAGATCGGCGGCCGAACGCATGAGATCCAGCGCTTGATCGGACGGTCTCTGCGGGCCGGTGTGGACCTGGAACTGCTGGGGGAGCGGACCGTGATCCTGGACTGTGACGTGCTCCAGGCAGATGGGGGGACCCGCACCGCTGCGATCACTGGGGCTTGTGCGGCGCTGGCGCTGGCGTTTGGCCGAATGGTGAATGCCGGGGCGCTTAAAGCCAATCCCATGCGACAAAGGGTTGCCGCAGTCAGTGTCGGCATTGTGGAAGGGGCAACGCTGCTGGACCTGGCGTACGAAGAGGATGCCGGTGCGGAGGTCGACGCCAATGTAGTCATGAACGCGGCAGGCGGGTTGATCGAAGTGCAGGCCACGGCGGAAAAGGAGGCGTTTGCTCGGCCGCGGCTTGTTGAGATGTTGGACCTGGCCGAAGGGGGACTGGTTTCCCTGTTTGAGGCGCAGCGAGCCATGCTGGAAAGCTGTGGAATCGCGGAGCAGCAGGCCCTGAGTGTCACCACGATTGCGTAACGAGGTCTAGACGAAACCGGGCGAACGGCCGATAGAAGGAATCATCTTCGCGGTTGGAAACAGATGCCCGCAGGTTGCGGCATCCAAGCCACCAGTGTGGTTGCTGGTGAACTGAGCAGGGCACGATGGGAGCAGGAAGATGAAGATCGAGTTGACGCCGGGCAAGCTGGCGGGATTGAAGGCAGTTTCAAACGAGCGGGGCGTGATTGCCGCGGCGGCCATGGACCAGCGCGGCTCTCTTCAAAAGTCACTTGCCAAGGCGAAGGGCGTGGCCGACGTGCCGGAGTCCATGCTGGAAGACTTCAAAAGCATGGTCACGGATGTTCTGTGCCGGCATGCTTCGGCGATCCTGCTGGACCCTGAGTTCGGGCTGCCGGCCAGCAAGAAACGGCACGATGCGGGTCTGCTGCTGGCGTATGAGAAGACCGGCTACGACGCGGCCGAGGAAGGCCGGCTGCCGGACCTGCTGGACCACTGGTCGGTGCGCCGCTTAAAGGAAGCCGGGGCGGACTGCATCAAGATTCTGCTGTACTACACACCGTTTGAGAAAACCGCGATCAACGACCAGAAGCATGCATTTATCGAGCGGATCGGCGATGAGTGCATTGCGCACGATATTCCGTTCTTTCTGGAGTTTGTTGGGTACGATGTCCATGGTGAGGACGAAAAAGGCCTGGCGTATGCAAAGCGCAAGCCGGAGATCGTGTCGGGGTCCATGGCGGAGTTCGGCAAGGCGAAGTACAACGTCGATGTGCTGAAGGTCGAAGTGCCGGTGCAGATGAAGTTTGTCGCCGGAACCCGCGCTTTCGGCGGCGAACAGGCTTACACGCGCGAAGAGGCCTTGGAACATTTCCGGTCTTCGGCTTCGGCGACGCACAAGCCTTTTATCTACCTGTCGGCCGGCGTGACCAATGCCATCTTTATTGAAACGCTGGAGTTGGCGGCGGAAAGCGGAACCAGCTTCAATGGGGTCCTGTGCGGCCGGGCCACCTGGGCGGATGGGGTTTCGGTGTTTGCAAAGGATGGCGAAAAAGCCTTTGCGCAGTGGTTGGACACACAAGGGGTTGAAAATATCTCAAACGTGAACAAGGCTTTGGAAGC
>CAXTYP010000205.1:0-5171 GCA_964248435.1 uncultured Acidobacteriaceae bacterium
GCCGCGGCGGCTTTCCGCAGCGCCGCCGCGCTGGCGACCACGAGCACGGAGCTGCGACAGCGGTGCCTGGTGGCCGCGGGCCAATCCTACGACCTGATGCATGACCGCGCCCATGCGAGCGAGAGTTACCAGGAGGCCGTGGACGCCGGGGCCGATTCGGCGCAGGCGCAGGAAGCCCGCAAGCTCCTTAAGAAGCCTTACACCGGCTGAGGGAACCGCGGCCGCCATTCTGCGTAATAGCTAGTGTGTTGGAGGAGCAGCCTATGTTTTGCGGACGTTGTGGGAGTGAGCTGGGGAGCGGAGCCCGATTCTGCTCTGCCTGTGGAGCGCCGGCCCTGGCCGCCGCGCCCGAAAGCTGGCAAGGGGCCGGGTACTCGAGCGTGCAGCTGATGCGACCACGCGACAGCCGGATGATCGCTGGCGTATGCGCGGGTCTTGCGCGGCACTACCGTTGGGACCTGACCTGGGTACGCGTGATCGCGGTGCTGGCGGCCGTGTTTTCAAGCGGCGCGGGGGTTGTGGCTTACATCGTGTTTTGGATCATCATGCCGGAAGAACCCTGGCGCTTGCCGGCCGGCGTACCGGCGCCACCGCCACCGATGTAGGCCTGGCACGTTTTCCGGCTCCCGAAACCCTGCTCGGCCCGCGGTCGGCCCATGGAAGGCGTTCCAAGCGGCCGGCTTGGCAAGACCGGGCAGCGCGGCTAGGCTCAAGGCGTGAGCACCCTTTCGCCGCGCCCTTTTCATCGCCCGCGCCCCAAAGACGAACTCCACTGCGACGGCGTGGCCCTTCGAAAACTCGCCCGTCGCTGGGGAACTCCCCTGTACGTGTACTCGGCGGACGCGATCCTCGCGCGCTATGCCATGTTTTCCATGGCCTTTGCCGGGCAGCCACACCTGCTTTGTTACTCGGTGAAAGCCAACCCGGCACTTGCGATCTTGAAGCTGCTCGCGGCGCGCGGGGCCGGGTTCGACATCGTCTCCGGCGGCGAACTGGAGCGGGTGCTTGCGGTGGGCGGGCGGGCCGCGGCTTCGCGGGTTGTGTTTTCAGGCGTTGGCAAAACCGCCCCCGAGCTGGACCTGGCGCTTCGGGCCGGCATTCGCATCTTCAACGTCGAAAGCGAAGGGGAGCTGGAGCTGCTGGCCGAGCGCGCTGCCCGGCGCGGGGTGCGAGCCCGCTTCGCCCTCCGGGTCAACCCCGATGTTTTTGCGGCCACTCACCCCTACATCTCAACCGGTTTGAGCGAGCACAAGTTCGGCGTCTCCATCGACGAAGCCGGGCGCTTGTATGCGCGGGTTCGGCGCGAGAAGCTCCTCAAAAAACGCCTTCAAACCAGCGGGATCAGTGTGCATATCGGGTCGCAGATTCGCGATTTCGAGCCCTTTGGTGCCGCGGCGGCCCGCGTGGTCTCGCTCGTGTGTGAACTGCGGGCGGCAGGCGACTCGGAGCTGTGCTCGGTCGACCTGGGCGGCGGGCTTGGGATCGAGTACGAGGCCGGGGCAGAGTGGGACCCGGAAACACGGGTTCGCGACTATGCCGCGGCCCTTCGGAAAGCTCTTGGCGGGCTCGGTCCCGGTTCAAGCGGGATCGAGCTGCTGCTTGAGCCAGGCCGCTTCCTGGTAGCACAGGCCGGCGCTCTGGTCACCGAGGTGGTTTACACCAAGCGCAACGGCAGCAAGCACTTTGTTGTCGTCGACGCCGGCATGAACGATCTGCTGCGACCCTCGCTTTACGGGGCCTACCATGCGATCGAGCCCATGAAAGCGCCAGTGCCTGCGGCGGCGAAGGAAACGGTGGATGTGGTGGGTCCGGTGTGTGAAAGCGGCGACTTCCTGGCGCGGGACCGGGCGCTCCCGCCGCTGGGCCGGGGTGACTTGCTGCTGGTGCTCGACGCCGGTGCATATGGCCAGTCGCTGGCTTCCAACTACAACACCCGGCCGCGTCCGGCAGAGGTGCTGGTCGAAGGAAAGCGGGCGCGCCTGGTGCGCCGTCGGGAAACCGTAAAAGAGTTGCTCCGGGTAGAAAAACCCTGAGCCGGGACCGTGCCCATGACCGTCCACAACAGAAAACCGCCCCACGGGGCGGTTTTCTGTTGTGGCGGAAAGGAAGCTAGTTCAGGATGGAATGCACGCTGGCGAGGGTGTCGGCCCCGGTCGCCTGCTGCAGGCTGCTTTCGCCGCGCCTGGAAGCCACGGCAGCACCGTCCGTTCCGTTCGGGCCCAGGCCCAGCTTGATCAGCGCGCGAGAGTCCGGCATCAGCTTGGTTTGCCAGCCATTGTCGCCCTGGAACTTCTGCATGGCGGCCTCGGTCTCGGGCGTCCACTCGCCCGTCGCTTCGCCCGTCAGGTAGCTGCGGCTGATCAGGGCAGTCTGGATAGCCCGTGTGCGGTCGGAATCAATGCCCCGCTGCCCCGGGGTCCAGTGCGCGGCCGCTGGAGCGGCGTGGTGGCGTCCATGGGCTGCCCGGTGGTGACTGGCAGCCGCACTCCGGTGGGAACGCGAAGCAATGGCCGGGGTCACAAGAAGCAGGAGGGCCAGCCCGGCGCAGTTTGCGGTCAAACACCGCGAAAAGCGAAAGTTCATGCGGATAACCTCAAAAGCAAGGGTCAGAAAACAGTTTGGGCGCTTGCTGTTCAGTGAGACTACCGCGAGATGGGGGGAAAAGCAATGAGCCGGACCGCCCTTTTGTAACGAAAAAGGACGTTCCAGCTCATTTTCACGACCGGTCGACCTTGCGGCCTGGCTGTTCTAGCGCAGGGAATCGAGCAATGGCGTGAACGACGGACGAGGCGTCTTGGTGTCATTGCACCGCTTCAATGAGTTCGCGGTGCTTGTCAAGCCAGTGGTCGGCGGACAGCCGGGGTAGTTCGGGACAGGAACAGTCGCACGGCCGATCGCCGGGGTGAGAGCTACGGCGCTGCCGTTCGCAACCAAGGGGGAAGCAGACGCTAGTACCAACAGGGTTGTCAAAGAAGCAGACATGATTCTGGACATATAGCACTCCTCGCGTACGGCAGTTGCCGTATGCGAGGAGTCTACTGGTTACTTTGTGTTACCGCAAGGGCCATCATACGTACCGCTAGTAACCACTAAAATGTTACGGAAGAGTACCTCCGGTCAGGCTGGTCAATTTGCCGGCCCGTGGAAAGGCATATTCGAGCACAACATCATCTCCAGACTTGAGCCCGGCCACAATGCCGTCGAACTCTGCCTTGTTGTGCACCGGCTTTTTATTGATGGCCTCGATGATGACCCCTGGCTGAAGGGCCGGGGATAGGTCGTCGGCAAAGGATCCCGGCTTGATGGCCTGCACAACCACGCCATGGAAGCCGGAGGGGGCATTCGAAGGCAGGTCAGCCACAGTCAGGCCCAGCTTTGTCTTGGACGCGTTACTGTTGCCGCCGCCGTTGTCGGATGGGCTGTTGTCGTTGTTGCCGGCGTTTGCGGCTGTCACAGTCTGCGTCCGGTCCGCGATGCTGACCGTCGCCGTCTGCTTCGTACCGTTGCGCAGGTAACCGATGGTAACCGAGGTCCCGGGGCGGCGCGGCGAGATGTTCCCGACCAGGTCGTCGCCGCTTTTCACGGCCGTGCCATCCACGGTCAGGATCACGTCGTTCGGCTTCAACCCGGCCTTGTCGGCAGGACCCCCCGGGGTAACCTGGCTGATCAGCACGCCATTTCCGGCGTTGTAGAGCTTGGCGACCGCGGGCGAGATGTTCGGCTGGAACGAGATCCCGATCGAGCCCCGAATCACCTTGTGCTCTGGCCCGATGAGCTGGTTATAAACGTTCACCACCGTGCTCGCGGGGATCGCGAAACCGATGCCCTGGTAGCCGTTGGACTGCGTAAAGATCGCGGCATTCACGCCCACCACTTCGCCGAGCATGTTGAGCAGCGGGCCGCCGGAGTTGCCGGGGTTGATCGCCGCATCCGTCTGGATGAAATGCTGGAACTGGCCTGCCTGGCCCTGGTCAATCGTCCGGTTCTTGGCCGAAATGATGCCAGCCGTTACGGTCTGCGACAGGTCAAACGGCGAGCCGATCGCTTCCACCCAGTCCCCGACCTGCGCCGAGTCCGAGTTGCCGAGCTTGACCGTCGGCAGCGTTTTGCCCGGAATGTCGATCTTGATGACCGCAAGATCCGTGTCCTTGTCGACGCCGATCACGGTGGCCTTGTGACCCTGGTCGTTGGTCGGGTCGGTGGTCAGCTTGACGTAGATGCGGTCCGCTTTTTCCACCACGTGGTTGTTGGTCACAATGTAGCCGCGTCCGTCCACGATGAAGCCCGAGCCGAGCGCACGGGTTTCCTGCTCCTGCCCGCCGCCGGGGCCGCCCTGCCCGCCAAAGAAGCGGTTAAAGAAGTCCCCCATGCCGCCCTGGTCGCCTCCGCCTCCGCCTCCGCCTCCGCCCTGGTCTTCACCGCTGCCGTCGTCATCGCCCTGGCCCTGGCTATTGTCCGGGGCCTGGGGCTGGGCATGCCGTCCGCGTCCGTTACGAGCCGTGTTCGACTCCTTGGGCAGCGATTCCACGTTGATATTGACCACCGCCGGCCCGACCTCCTTGGCAATCTGCGTAAAGGTGGTGGACAGGCTTTTTGGGTCGGGCAGATGCAGCGGCGTGGCATCGCGCGTGTCGATGTTTTTGTCCTGACCGTGGACGCCGTGCGCCACAACGGAGCCGATCAGGATACCGGCCGAAAGTGTGCCAAGGATGGTGAATGTGGATGTGAAGTGGCGTATCCGGACTCGCTGGGACAAGCGTTGAAGTGGTGCGTTCATTTCGGGTCTACCCTCGTACCTTTCTTGAATAGGGGCGGTGCTCAATCAACTCTGTGCGGCCAGGGCATGCTGTTTGGGACGCGCGCAAGGCGATGTTCGCGGTCGGGGCCGGTTTTCCCCAAGTGTACTGATGCGGGCGATTGCCGCGCCCAGCTGCGTATGGCTGTTTAGACGCCGATGCGCGCCAACCGTCTCAGGGTTTTGTCTCCGCCGGTGGAAGAGCTTCATGCGTGGATGTCGCTACACCGCCCGCGGGAAACAGCTCGGACACAAGCAGTGCCGCGAGCACCAGCCCGGCTCCCGCGAGCGCGCGGCCCCGCAGCCGCTCGCCCAGCACCAGGAACGAGGTGATGGCGGCAAACACCGGCTCCAGCGCAAATAGCAGCGCCGTGTG
>CAXTYP010000206.1:0-5167 GCA_964248435.1 uncultured Acidobacteriaceae bacterium
GTGCTGGACGGCGAGGGCTGGCATCGCGGCGTGATCGGGATCCTGGCGTCGCGGGTGGTGGAGGCGACGGGCAAACCGGTGCTGGTGATCGCGCACGAGGAGGGCGAGGCGTACGGGTCGGGCCGTTCCGTGGCGGGGTTTCACCTGTTGGACGCGCTTGAAAGCTGCGCGGAGTTGTTTACGCGTTTTGGTGGTCATGCGCATGCGGTCGGGTTTTCGCTGCCCTCGGGGGCGGTGCCGGCTTTGCGCGAGCGGCTGGTGGCCTATGCGGCGACACATGTACGGGATGAAGACCTGGGATTGCCGATGCACTGCGATGCGGAACTGCCGCTGGACCATGTGACGCTGCCGCTGTACCGGGCGGTGCAGGCGCTGGAGCCGTTTGGGATGGGCAATGCGGAGCCGGTGTTCGCGGCCTACGGGGTGCGCCTGCTGGCCGAGCCGCGCTTGATGAAAGAGCGGCACTGCAAGCTGCAGCTGGAGCAGGGCTCGGCCCGTTTCGCCGCGCTGGGCTGGCGCTGGGCGGAGCCGGTGCAACGGTTGGGGCTTGCCGCCGGGGACGAGATCGACCTGTTATACCGATTGCGCGAGAACGAGCACCCGGAGTTTGGTGGGCTGGAGCTGGAGATCGCGGATCTGCGCCGGGCCGAGCGCCGGACCGAGCCCCAAGCTCGCTAGGCAGGGTCGTGCATGGTTCAGCTGGGGAGCCAATGAGCAACAAGCGCGGATTTTTTCTTACGTTTGAAGGGCTTGACGGCTCGGGCAAATCGACGCAGCTGCGCAGGTTGGCGGAGGTGCTGCGCGCTCGCGGGCTGCCCGTGCGCGAGATGCGGCAGCCGGGGGGCACGGCGCTGGGAGACAGGCTGCGGACGCTGCTGCTGGAAGTGCGGGATGGGGCACCGATTGCGCCGCTGGCGGAGCTGGCACTAATGTTTGCCGACCGGGCGCAGGCGATTGCCGAGCTGGTAGAACCGGCGCTCGACGCGGGCGAGGTGGTACTTTGCGATCGCTGGACGGACTCAACCGAGGCGTACCAGGGTGGTGGGCGCGAGTTGGGGTCAGAGCCGGTGCTGCAACTGCACCGGGCGTTGTGCGGGGGACTGCAGCCGGATCTGACGATCCTGCTGTTGCCGCCGCTCGTGGTCGCGCTCGGGCGAGCACGGCGGCGCAATGCTCGGCAGGTTGCGGAAACGGGGCAGGCGGAAGGCCGCTTTGAAGCGGAGGCCGACCTGTTTTTTGAGCGGACCCACAAGGCGTATGAGTGCATCGCGGCACGCGAGCCTGTGCGTGTGATCGCAATGGATGATGACGCGCCGATTGAGCAGATCCATGCGAGTATCGTAAGACTGGTAGAAGGGCGGCTGGCCGAGTGGAACGGTCTGCGGCCCTGACCCGCCAACCCCATGGCCACACTGACACCAGCGCCGCTTGAACCACCTGCCCCTGAGCTCGCGCCCGCGCCTGTGATCGCGCGCCGGGGCTATCGCTACCCGCCGGGATTGCGCCGCAATCTGCCGTTCTATCTTTTCAGCCGCTTCTTTCGCGCAAACAATCCCATCCTGCTGTTTGAGTATCTCCAGGAACAGTACGGTTCGATCTCGCATTACCGGCTGGGACCAAACCACATTGTTTTTCTGAACGACCCGGAGTACATCCGCGAGATCCTGATCAACCAGGCGGGTTCGTTTATCAAGGAACGCACGCAGCGCCGGATGAAGATCCTGCTGGGTGAAGGGCTGATCACAAGCGAAGGCGAGCAGCATATGCGGGCGCGCCGTATCGCCGCGCCGGCGTTTCATCGGCAGCGCATCGCGGCCTATGGCGACATGATGTCGGCGCGCGCGGCGACCATGCGCGAAGAGTGGCAGCCGGGCGTCGAGATTGATGCGGTGAGCGAGATGATGCGGCTGGCGCTCCAGGTGGTGGCGCGCACGATCTTCGACACGGATGTGACGGAGGACGTGCAGACGATCAACACCGAAGTAAACGCGATCATGGACTTGTATAACTTCCTGATCGCGCTGCCGAAGGCCGAAGCACTGCTGCACCTGCCGATTCCGGGACTGATGCGTTTCAAGCGCGCGCGCAAGCGGCTGGATGCGGTCGTGCACCGGATGATCGATGAACGGCGCTCGTTGGGTTCGGAGTACGACCATGGCGACCTGCTGTCGATGCTGCTGAACTCGCGCGATGAAGAGCGCGACGGCAGCAAGCTGAACGACGAGCAGGTGCGCGACGAGGTCACGACGATCTTTCTGGCCGGGTACGAAACGGTGGCGAATGCGCTCGCATGGACATGGCTGCTGCTGGCTCAGAATCCGGACGCGGAAGCGAAGATGCACGCCGAGATCGATCGAGTGCTGGAAGGCCGGCTGCCGACGCTGGCCGATGTGCCGCAGTTGCGCTATACGGAAATGGTGTTGTCGGAGTCGATGCGGCTGTACCCGCCGGCGTGGGCGATGGGGCGGCAGGCCACGCAGGCGATCGAACTGGGGCCGTATCGTTTGCCGGCGGGGACCTATTTTTTCTTCAGCCAGTACATCATGCAGCGTACGGCGGAGCGCTTTCCGGACCCGCTGCGGTTTGACCCGGAACGCTTTACGCCCGAGGCGAAAGCAGCGCGGCCGAAGTTTGCGTATTTTCCTTTCGGCGGCGGCAGCCGGCAATGTATTGGCGAGTCGTTTGCGTGGATGGAGGCGATTCTGCTGACTGCGACGATCGCGCAAAAGTGGCGTTTGCGGCTGGTGCCGGGGCAACGCATCGAGGTGCAGCCGAAGATCACGCTGCGGTCGAAGTACCCGATCCGGGTGGTACCGGAACTGCGGGTGCCGGAGCTGCCTGGTTGAGCCGCTGGGATACCCCGAGCGCGAGGCGCACGATGCCGGGCGGTCGGATAGAAGCGACGGAGTTGCCGCGCGGGCCGGGTGGGCGCCCCCTTTGTCGTTGGTGCGCGATGGAGATCGGCGGCCGCCGGCGTACCTTTTGCTCGGGCGATTGTGTGCACCAGTGGCGTCTGCGAACCAGCCCGGCTTACCTGCGCGATGCAGTGCTGGAGCGGGACCGGGGCGTGTGCGCGCGTTGCACGGTCGATACCCTGGCGGCTTTCAGACTGCTGAAGCGATCGCGCGGGGAACGCCGGGCGGAGCTGCTCGCGAAGTGGGGCCTGCCGGCGTTGAAGCGCAAAAGCCTGTGGGATGCCGACCATATCGTGCCGGTGGTCGAGGGCGGCGGCGAGTGCGACCTCGATAACATCCGGACGCTGTGCGTGCACTGTCACCGGGTGGTGACGGCGGCCCTGCGGGAGCGATTGCGGCGCGGCCGTGACGAGGCAGGGGCGAGTGCGGCGCTGCTACGATAATCGGGAGCCCGGATGGCGAAATCGGCAGACGCAGCGGACTTAAAATCCGTAGCCCTTTGATGGGTGTGGGGGTTCAAGTCCCCCTCCGGGCACCATTGCCTTCAATAACTTAGCGAGGAAGAGTCTCCAGCAACGGGAAGCCTTTTTCCGCCTGGTGGCTGTTTCGGTGGCTGTTGGTTTTAGGCTGCGTGGACCGGGCGACAGTCAGCGTGTCACAAGAATTATTTCGAGTAATGTGAAAGTGACGAGTATTAAGAAACTGCGGTATGTTATACGCCGACTACTCAATAGCACCGTAGAGCTTTGATCTGGCATCACCGTTGCACATCTCATCAACAACCCCCATTGCACGCGAGACAACAATGCGTTCCCGGCGGCAGGGCGCGTTATTTCTTTCTTTGCGCGACAGCCAGAGCGACGCTGGAGTGAGCAAAGCGTTGCGCCATCAGCTTCGCTTCCAGCCATCCCCCAGCGACGCCAACAGCGGCCCCGATCACGGTCTCGACTAAACGCAGAATGGGTTGCTCCCAGCGATGCTCGGGAAGAATAGCCCCAACCACCAGAACCACAGTTGTAGTGATCCCCGTTGTGATTTGCTCGTTCGGCCTTCCAACTAATGTCGTAGCGATCGCGCCAAGAGCGATCACGAGAGCCAGCCCCCAAATATGAAAAGGAAACAGCAACAGATACACGAGGCATAAAACCACACTGATGATTGTGGCCAACATTCGCGAAACGACGCTGTTCAATGTAGACGTGTAGCTGATGTGCTGTACAAAGACTGTTGCTATTGTGGCCCACATGACACCCAGCAGTGCATTTGCCTGCGCAACAAAGTGAACATGCCTGTAAAGGGCTAGTGTCAGTCCAGAGGTGACCAGGCAGGAGACTCCCAATGCAATCCCGTGGCCAATAGCCTTCATCGATGTTGGAAGTTGTTCCTCGACAAGATCGTCCTTGCTCTTTGGAATCATCGCTGCTCCTTGTGGCTACTGTCCCGCGCTCATGGTGAAATGCGAATGGGCCAGCCGTAGCCCAAAGCAAGTCAGTGGGTTTGCAGCAGCAACACGGTCAAGCTTCTCGCCCCTTGTGCTCCATGGATGATGACGCCTTCGATATCGCCCGTAGCGGATGGACCTGCCATGAAGACTCCATACGGAATTTCCTCGAGATGGAGCTGGCCGGCATAAGCCTCGTGCAGTGTCGGAACAATGTCCTTTGTCTCAAGCAGCACAACCAGATGCTGCGCTAAAACGCCGAGTGAGGGCACAAGGAGATCGTCGCTACTGAACCACAAGGCGGCCGCTTCCGCCACGCCCAGCCGGCTGCGCAGAATAGCTACGTCTACATCTGCGAAGCTGCGGGGATCATCTGCGGGATGCACCGGACGCGTACCCTCAATGCCCGCCACGGTTGAGCAGCGGACCTTGGCGTCTGGATGCAGGGCCAGAGCCTTCACCTTGGCTGCCGCGAAATCGGGAACGAGATACGAACATCCGCCCATTGCCGTCAACTGTTTCTGAAAAAAGGGGACGGGCGACTCTCCGGGACCGGGGAAGCCTTCTACCCTTTCCAGATCCGGAAGTGACCCTGTGTAGCCAACTCCCCCGCCCGTTGGGCGTCTTCCTCCCTGCAATGCCACGTCCGGCAGCGACACGGGAGGCTGGGGTAGATGAGAACGGATCGCGCGGAGAATGGTTTCGCGTGCGCTTTGCTGTGGAGCAACGGTGCTCATGCACCACCTCGGTTCTTTTTGTGCCATTCGCGAAAGGTCTGCTTGGGCGGAACCGGCATTTCGCGATGCTTTGT
>CAXTYP010000207.1:0-5157 GCA_964248435.1 uncultured Acidobacteriaceae bacterium
CAGCCGGATCTGCTGCACGAAGAGCAGGTACGCCTGGAAGAACTTCTGCAGGTTCGCGTCGCTGTCGAGATCGCCGTCGCCGCCCGGTCCTTCACGCTGCCTCCGGGGTTGGTCCACTCCGCCTTGCCCAGGATCTGCACCCCCGGCAGGTGCGCCGCGATCTTGCCCATCCGCAGCAGGGGTGTTTCCCCAACGCGTTCGTGCGGCAGCTCTCCAAAAATGGGGCCCTGCAAACCACTTCCGCTGCCCCGTGTCGTCCCTGCTTCCTCGGTTCGAAACGCCATGCCTGCCATGCGACCACCTGCTCCATTTCCATGCCGCCGGCCCGCCGCATTGCCCCCGGGCGCGCTCTGTGCGACAGTTTTGAGTGTAGCTTCTAGCCTTGCGATCATGCCGGTACCGGCGTTCCGGTACCGCCGTTCGAAAAACCTCGCAGCCAAACTAGCCCGCAGGCCGTTGCCCAAGTCCCACTGAAAGCAGACCCCGCCCATGCTCAACCGCAGCAAATCCGCCCCGCCCTCGTTTGACCAGTGCGTCGCCACCCTGCGCACCTACAAGTTCGATGTATCCCCCGCCCCCGCCGTCGCCAATAGCGGCAAGGAGGTCGCCGGCACCGTGCTGGTCACCAAGCACGGCTGCGCCGCCGTGCTTGCCCCCGGCCTCGCCCCCGGCAAAACCGTCCTGGCCACCGTGCTGCGCGCCGGCGTCCTCATCAACGGCGAAATCGGCCACGTCCTCGACCGCGGCTACCAAAAATTCATCAAGACCCCGCACGCCGAACGCCCCGCCAACGCCGACCAGCTCAAAGCCCTCCACCGCTTCAACGAAGAGCTGCGCCAGGCCACCGGCGGCATCCTGCTCTACAACGAGTCCATGGGCTCCGTTTCCGACGAATACATCTACGACCGCGTCAAGGGCCGCAACCTCCCCGAGTCCCAGCGCCCCACCCCCGCCTGGGGAAAACCCGTCGCCCCCGGCACCCCCGGCGAAGTCTCCTAAGCGCCCAGCACCCTCCCGGCGAGCAAAACTGCGCGCCACCAGCGCACCACGCTCAGCTCGCCGTGGAATCAATCCCAGAACAGTGGTGAGCTTCAGGACTGGGCGCATCGAGAATGGGTTTGACAGCTCCATAAGTGGAGTTTGTACGGTCGGCAACTTTGCCACGGAGACTCGCGGAGCATGCGCCGCCAATGATAGCGCTACCCGCGGGAGCGGCGAGATTGCAGATTGGCCGACTTGCTTTCCCGCTCGTTTCGCTGCTCGTACTTCGAATAAGCAATGCAGCGGCAAGGCTTCCGACGCTGGAGATGATGGCAACCAGACCGGCCGCCGCACGTTTCCCGTGTAGATCAGAAAGAAACCACCAAGAAGTGCCACCAGTGCCAAAATGAATGCGAAATAAGAACCTCGCGTCTGACTCGCGATATTTCCCCTTACGACTTAGTCCTCCAGCTGCTCTCGATGAAAGCTTTGTCTCTCCGCCATGGCAGTGATGCGCTCTGCGCTCGTGCTCGACGCCGTGAGCTTCGGGTTGCATGGCGTTTCCACCCCCGGCGGGCTGCGAGGCGGCGGCGTTGCCCGTGCGGGCTTATGCCCTTCCGGGTCGCTGCTGCCCAGGGATTGTTTCCTGGCCATGGGTACAGGTTGGGCTTCGCGGGTTGGACAGGTTCGCGTACGGAATCGCGTCGGTGCCGCGCTGAAATGCAGGATTCGCGATAAGTATGCGCTTACATAAAAAGGGGCCGGGGGGAGTGAATGGAAGCAACGGCGGAGTTTGTGCCGGGGTGGAACAAACTCCAAAAACCGATTGCCAAGAGTAGGGGCACGGGGGATATAGTCACCGCAGATTCGACCAGGGCAGGAGCACACTGCCTTCAAACAAGCAAGAGCAACCGATATTTGATTTCCTCTCCCTCCAAAAGGAGTTTCACTATGCAGGTTCTTTGCGTGGCGACGACGGACGACACGGACGCTCCATACGACGTGCAGTGCGCCGGCTGTGGGCAGCGTTACCGGGTGTATTACTCGCGTCCGGGAAAGGCCGAGTGCGAGGAGGCGCTCCAAGCGGTGCGACTGGCGCTGGCCGAGCACCACTTGCGCTCACTGGTGGCGGGAGCGCAGGCTGTTGGGCAATCGGGGGCGCATCCGGAAGTGCATGCTGGGGCGCATCCGGGCGACGCGTTCAATGTGCCGGCATGGCACGGCCCGGCGTATGCTTCGGGAGCTGCGCTGTTGAGCGGTGCGCCGCTGGTACCGCAGCCCCGGACACGAGCCGGGTTGACCCTGGTGCCGAACCCGTCACATCGGCGCGTGTCGTAAGTCACCGTCAGGGAAGCCATCCTCGCGGGTGGCTTCCCCATGAGCCCTCTTCCAGCTTACGGGTTGCTTGCCTGGCTTGAAACGATCCGTTTCGCAGCTGGAGATAGACTTCGGAAGTTACAGGAAAAGGAAGCAGGTAACTTGCCGAGCGAGAGGTAAGGTCTTTTCCTATTCCCTAACTCAGCAACTTACCCGGTAACCAGCCACATTCGGCCGAAGACACCAGCCGCGATTACTCGCGGGTGGTGTCGACAAAGGCCTTGAGCTTGCGCGAACGGGATGGGTGACGGAGTTTGCGCAAAGCCTTGGCCTCGATCTGCCGGATGCGCTCGCGGGTGACCTGGAAGCTTTGGCCCACTTCTTCAAGGGTGTGTTCGGAGCCGTCTTCCAGACCGAAGCGCATCTTGATGACGCGCTCTTCGCGCGGGGTGAGTGTGCGCAGGACCTGGGAGGTGTACTCCTTGAGGTTGACGCTGATCACGGCGTCAGAAGGCGAAACGGCCTGGCGATCTTCGATGAAATCGCCGAGGTGCGAATCTTCTTCTTCACCGATCGGGGTTTCAAGCGAGATTGGCTCCTGCGCGATCTTGAGGACCTTGCGGACCTTGGCGACGGGAATGTCCATGCGCCGCGCGATCTCTTCCGAGGTGGCTTCGCGGCCGAGCTCCTGCACCAGCTGCCGCGACGTGCGAATCAGCTTGTTGATCGTTTCGATCATGTGCACCGGGATGCGGATGGTGCGGGCCTGGTCGGCGATGGCGCGGGTGATGGCCTGGCGAATCCACCAGGTGGCATAGGTGGAGAACTTATAGCCGCGACGGTATTCGAACTTGTCGACGGCTTTCATTAGGCCAATATTGCCTTCCTGGATGAGGTCGAGGAATTGTAGGCCGCGATTGGTGTATTTTTTCGCGATGGATACGACGAGGCGCAGGTTGGCCTCGATGAGCTCGCGCTTGGCCTGCTCGGCGTCCATGTCGCCCTGGATCATCTCGCGCTGGGTGCGCTTGATCTCGGCGAGGGGGACACCCGTTTCTTCTTCCATCTTTTCGAGGTCGGTGCGGCAGTTTTTCTGCTGGCGGCGGTACTCCTTTTTGAGCTCTTCGCTTTTGGAAGCGTCGAACTTCTGGTCAAGCGTGCGGATTTGCCGCTCCAGGGTGCGCATGGAGTCGACGGACTTATTGAGCTTGTCGAGGAGGCGCTTGCGTTCGCCGTTGGTGTATTTGAGCTCGCGAACGATGCGGGACACGTAGACGCGCTCGCGGGCGATCAACCAGCGGGTCTTGCGAGCTTCCTTCGCCTTGGTCTTAGCGGCTTCGAGCGGTTCAAGCTTTTCCTCAAAGCCGATGGCCTTTTTGAGGTGCTTTGCCATGGCCTCGATGCGGCCGGCGGTTTGCCGGGCGCGAACCTGCACCACCTCTTCGGTGACTTCTTCCTCGTCGAAGATGACGACGTCCTTGATGTTGCGGACGCCGCGCTTGAGATCTTCGCCGAGGGCAATGATTTCGCGCACAACGATGGGCGAGCGCGAGATGGCCTTCATAACGCGGACCTGGCCGCGCTCGATGCGCTTGGCGATTTCGACTTCACCTTCGCGCGTGAGCAGGGGGACGGTTCCCATTTCGCGCAGGTACATGCGCACGGGATCGTTGGTTTTTTCAAGCGTGCCGGGCGTCAGGTCGAGCTCGACGTCCTCGCCTTCTTCGCCCTCGTCGAACTTTTCTACGCCAAACTTCGGGCCGCCCTCGAGGATGTCGATGCCCTGGGTGCCGATGGTGGTCATCAAGTCATCGAGATCGTCGGGCGAATGGACATCGCCGGGGATCAGGTCGTTGACTTCGTTGTAGGTCAGATAGCCTTTTTCCTGGCCGGCATCGATCAGGTTCTGGATATCTTCTTCGTACTTGTCTTCCATGGCCAAGCGGTACTCTCCCGCGCGAATATTTCGGATGATTCCGGAGTTCCGGTCCCTGGCTGTCGCGTGTGTCCCGAAACGGGGCCGCCTATCGAAGCCCGCTCGGGGGCACAGGACGGCATGACGAGCCAAATGTAACCAGAATAGCAGGCTCCCGGTCCGGCAAACCGCTACCGAAGGGCAGTTGCGATGCAGGATGCCTGTGTTTGTGATCAATCCGCTACTTACTTAGATGTCCGAAACGCGATTTCGTTTCGCCCGGCACACGGCGGGGCACCAGAAGGGAGACACGGAGCGGGTTTATGTGGGCCTTGGCGGCGCGGGTTGCGTTTGGCGGGCGGACGTGGAGGACTGGGGCAATGTTGTCAGAGGACGCGAAGCGCGCGTTCGATTTCACCTTTGCGAGCCAACAACTGCAGCAGGCGCTCCTCGTTCCCGCTGCGCTCAGCCTCGGCCAGGGCGACGCGGACAGCGCGGCTTTCGCGTTCAAGGGCGCTGCATTCCAAGGAGCGGAGGGCGGCTTCGGCTTCGTGGAGCTCGATGCTGTTGTGCGCTTCGGCGAGCAGGACGTGGGCCACAAGGGTGCGTTCGGGGCCTTCGGGCAGCTCGCGCAAGGGGTCTGTACCGGAGGGGGCGCGCCCGCACAGAAGGCGCATGGCAGCCTCGGCCCCGAGACCGGCGAAGCGCTCGGGGTGCTGGAGGAAAGCGTTGGCGACCACGGCGAAGCAAGGGCTGCCGACCTCGGTTGCGAGGGCCCGAAGCAGTTCGCGCTCGGCATCGGTGAGCCGCGGGCCAGAGGGGGCGAGGGCCGCCTTGCGGCCAGCGGCCGCTTCCTTGAGTTCCTGCCGAACCAGGGCGGAATCGATGCCGAGGCGATGCGCGGCTTCGCCGGCGAACTCTTCGCGGCTGATGGCGTTGGGCAT
>CAXTYP010000208.1:0-2033 GCA_964248435.1 uncultured Acidobacteriaceae bacterium
GCTGCCGCTCCCGCCGCTGTTGGTGCTGGGGCTCTGGTTCTGGGTCCACCAGTTGGCGGTGTAGTTTTCGCCGTTCAAGCTGGCGGTCTGGCCGCCGGTGTAGGCGGTGCTGCTGTTCCAGGTGGCAAAGCAGGCGGTGGAGGCCATGGCATGCTGCGGAAGCGCCAGGGCGGCAGCGGCGAGCGGGAGGGCGTAGCAAAGGCTGGTGAGCCTGCCGGGAAGAGCGGGATGGATGCGGGTCATCGGGATCCTCGAAGCGGTGTTTTTCGAAGGATCTGCGTGGCGCCATGGCAGCCGGCGCTGCTTGTTCGCATCGAGTGTTCCGCGTTCCAGTTGGAGGTACTTTTGCGTGATGGTTGACCTGCCACGCGGCGAAAAACGCCCACGGCAGACACGGCGGAAAGCTGGCGGCAGCAAAACGAGAAGGGGCGATCAACCACAGCGAAGCATCCAGCGCACACAGTCTGGAACCGAAAGCGCAACGCGAGCCGTGCTTTCGATTTTGACGCGAACATTAGCCATCGATTTCGCTTGCGGGCCATAGTAAGCTCTTTTCCGTTCCCTGTATCGCCCAAGCTCATTTTTTTGATTGAATGGGAACCAAACGGCGATGCTTGTGGCTCCTGGCGGCAAAACGGTCCGGCAAGGCGGCCGTGCGCACCTGTTGAAATGCGGGTTCGGGGGGAACAGTTCCGGTCCGCTGCCGCCTTGCGGACGTGCCTCCCTTTCCGTCATGTTCCGGCACGAGGCCGTTGAAGAGCACGGCATTCTTGGCGCTTACACTTTTTTGTTGCGGGATTCAAAAACGTTTCATATGCTGCGGACAACCCGCAGCGATTCCCAAATCCTTCCATGACATGACCACAGCGCGGCTGCTGCCGGCCGTTCTTGAAAACGTTTCCAGCACTGTCCGACAAATCACCTTGCGAGGCAAAACTCTTGAACAAGAGCAAGCATTTCCCTGCCCTTCTCCAGGTTTTCTCGAACCGGCATGTTCGCCCCCTTGCGGTCCTGGCGCTGATTTCCAGCGGTGCCGCCTATGCGCAGGAGTATCGCGGCGTGATTTATGGGCGAGTGACAGACGCGTCGGGAGCGGTGCTGCCGCATGCAACGGTGACGGCCTCGGGGCCGCAGCAGTCTTACCACATCGTGACAAACGGCAGCGGCGAATACACACTGCCGTTTCTGGACCTGGGTGTTTACACGGTGCAGGTGGAGGCCCCGGGGTTCGAGTCACAGGCAAAGACCAGCGTTCGCATCGACGTGAACTCGAAGATCGCGGTGGATTTCAAGCTGCAGCCCGGTGGCGGCAGCGAAACGGTGACGGTGGCGGCCAACGATGTTGGACTGAATACCGCTGACGCATCGGGCGGCACGGTGATGCCGCCCGAACTGGTGCAAAATCTCCCGCTGAATGGGCGGCAGTTGTATACCATGCTGAGCCTGGTGCCCGGCGTGAAGAACACCACAACCTCTTATGGACCGACCGGAGACTCCGGCACGCGCGGCTGGGATGAGAACAACGGCTACTCCATCAACGGGCAGAGCGGCAATTACAACCAGTTCGCCCTGAACGGTGCGCCGGTTTCGCAACAAGGCGGCGGTGGGGCGGGCACTTGGAACATTTCGCCGAACGTGGACGCGGTGGAAGAGTTCAAGGTGATGACCAACACCTACGACGCACAGTATGGGCGGGAGGCCGGGGGCACCGTCAACACTGTGCTGAAGAGCGGCACGAACTCCATTCACGGAACTGCCTTTGATTTTTGGCGCAACTCGGTGATGGATGCGAACTATTGGCAGCTGGACCAGAGCGGCACGCGCAAGCCGTTCCATAATGAGCACCAGTTCGGCGGAACGGTGGGCGGCCCGATCGTGCGCCACAAAACCTACTTCTTCGGCAGCTTTGAGGGGTACCGGCAGGTGCTGCCGGTCGGCATACAGACTGGTACGGTGACGCCCGACATGCTGCCCGGCGCGGACGGAAGCGTGAACCTGACCAACTACCTGGCGGCTACAAGCGGGCATAACAT
>CAXTYP010000208.1:2133-5149 GCA_964248435.1 uncultured Acidobacteriaceae bacterium
TTCGGCCGACGCTGTTTGCCGATGTACGGCTATCGTATAACCGCTCTTACAATGTGAACTATGACGGGGCCGTGGCAGCCGGTCTCGATCCCGGCTTGACGGCGGAAAGTCTTGGCTTGTCCATGCCGCTGATTCCGACAACTCCGAATCGCTACGCCCCTGAGATCAATATGTATAACTGTTGCACGGCCAACATCATCGGCAACACCGTCCAGCCGCTGACTTTTGAGACCTATGATCTGTCGCCGTCGATGACGGAGGTGGTGGGCCGGCACACGCTGCATTACGGGGCGGAGTTTATGCTGTTTCACGACCAGCCGACGAGCGTGGGGCAGCCGAACGGACAATTTACCTTTGCAGCGCAGTTTACCCAGCAGGACCCTTATAACAACGTGGGCGACGGTGACGGCATAGCAGCGCTGCTGCTTGGTTTGCCTGACAGCGGCAGTGTCGACTATTTCGACTCCGCCTATGAGAGTTACAACTACTACGCCGGCTATGCGCAGGATGACTGGAAGCTTCGCCACAACCTGACCATGAACCTTGGGTTGCGGTGGGAAACGGAGACCTCGCCGAAGGACCGGAACAACCGGCTGACGGCCGGTTTCTGCACCACCTGCGTGAACCCGCTCACCGGCAAAACCGCTGGGCCAAATGCGGGCCTGCTGCCAAACCCGCTTGTTGGCGGGCTGCAGTTCGCCAGCAACAGCTTTTCGGCTTATGAGAACTATTGGGGAACGCTGCTGCCGAAGCTCGGCTTCTCGTTGGCGCTGGCGCCACAGCTGGTGATGCGTGGCGGCTACGGGATCAGTACGGCGCTGGGCATTGAACTCGGGGCACAGTCGACCTGGCAGCAGACGACCCAGTACGTGGCTTCGCTGGATGGCGGCGTGACCCCCAGCAACTACTTCAACACCGGTACACCGTATCCCAGCGGCGCGATTGTTCCGATCGGTAACGCGGCTGGACTGGCTTCGGGTGCAGGCGGCACGATCACTTTTGACCGCCGGGCGCGCAAGATCCCCAGGGTGCAGCAGTTCTCGTTTGGATTTCAGGGCGCGGCGCCGTTCCAGTCGGTGTGGGACCTGGAATTTGTCGGGGCGCACACGACGCGGCTGCGGTCGGCTCTTGATATCAACCCCATCACGCCGGAAGAGTACGCGCAGGGGCATGCGAATCCCGCGTTTCTGAACCGGCAGGTCGCAAACCCCTTTTATGGTGTGGTGGGTGCGAATACGACGCTGGGCTCCTCGCCAACAGTGGCGGCAAGACGGCTGATGGTTCCCTACCCCGAGTTTACGATTGTGTATGACTATGCCGACCCGCAGGGCTACAGCAACTACAGTTCCATGCAGGCGAAGCTGGAAAAGCGGTTGACAAACTCGAACGTGCTGGCAAAGGGTTTAAGTGTGCTGGCTTCGTTTACGTGGTCAAAAACGATGAGTGCGACGGGGCGACTGAACGATGCCAGCGCGAACCTCGTGGATCCGAATCCGTACTACTCGATCGACGGAACAGACCGGCCGTGGGATTTCGCACTGAGCGGGCTGTATACGCTGCCGATCGGCAAGGGCGGCCTGATCGGGGGGAACGCCAAAGGGGTGTTGGCGGAGGCACTTGGTGATTGGCAGCTGGAGTGGATCTTTCAAAACGATGGTGGGCAACCGATCGCTTTTCCGAATGGGGACAGCTATTCCTGCGGGAACAGCTTTAATATCAGGCCGGCGCACCACACGTACCATGGCTGGCTGAACAACTCGGACAACTACAACGCTTACGCCACGGGCGGTTCGGCCGGTTGCTTCAAGCCGCTGCCACAGTACACAGCGGTGACGCAGCTGCCTGTCACCACGCAGGTGCGGACGCCGTGGGCGCAGCAAACAGCGCTCGGTGTGGAGAAAAGGTTTGCCATCACAGAGCGGGCGAAGCTGCAGTTCAAGGCCGAGGCGTTCAACCTGACCAATACGCCTATTTTCGGCGGACCGAACACCGGGAACATTACCGACCCACTGACGCGCAATACGAGTGTCGCAAATCCGAACGATCCCGGAGCCTGGGGCGGCTATGGAACGATCGGCAACACGGAACAGAACTTTCCGAGGCAGCTCCAGATCTCAGGCAAGATTCTGTTTTAGGCGCTGTAACGTGCGAGATCGCCTGCCGTGTTCACTTTGCACCCTAAGCAAGGTGCAGGCCTGCGAGCGCCAGCCTGCTTTTGGCCGGGTGTTGCTCTGTTGAGCGGCCCGCCTGGATGACTCGACCTTCCAGGCGGGCATGTTTTGCAGGTAACGTTCTCACCCTAAGCAGGATGCGCTACCTGCTCTGCGGCAATGTTTGACACTGTAAAAAAATGCGACACACCTTTGCAAGAGCCGAGCTCCCGGTATATGCTTCCTCGCGGTGTTGTTCAGGATGATTTTCGGTTCTGAATCTGACATGAGTGTAAGCGGTGGGATCGGTGCTTGACTTTTGCCCCGAGCACTCGCAAGAGGAAGTGGAGCCATTGCGCAACTTGCAGAAATCTTCGTAGAAAGATAGCCAGTGCGACCAGCTCCAGACACAATTCAGGATGCCGAGACGACATCTTTTCGCATATGTTCCCCCGCCTGTACCCCAGGCGAAACCCTCAATCAAGCTTTAAGGAGAGATTCTATGTGGCCAGCACAGACCACCTGCAACAAGCTTTATCCAGGTAGCACCAAAAAACATAATCGTAACAAGGCGCTTGCCGGCCTTCTTGCCACCTGCTGCGTGGGCGCGGGTGCGACACAGGCGGACGCGCAGCTGAGCTATTTGCACGCGAGCGGGCGCAACATCGTAAACGCGAGCGGCACCGTTGTTCCGCTTCGGGGCGTGAACCTTGGCGGACTATTCGTGATGGAACAGTGGATGGCTCCGCTGGACAGCGGCTACACCCCGAATGACACCTATGGCGTGATGAACTGGCTTGACCAGCATTATGGTGTGGCCACCGAGCAGAGCCTGATCAGCACGTATCAAAACAGCTGGATCCAGG
>CAXTYP010000209.1:0-5124 GCA_964248435.1 uncultured Acidobacteriaceae bacterium
TGCGACGACGGGTGTGCATGTGATCGAGCAGGCGGCGGAGGTGCTGCAGGCGCTGGACGGCGACGCGCTGCCGCTCGGCCTGCCTGTGCTGCCGGTCGACCGGGAAGCCGGGCAATGGTGCCGCAGTGCCGGTGTCGACGAGGGCGACGAACCCATGGTTTTGCTACACCCCGGTGCCGGTTGGGGGGCGAAGCGCTGGCCGGCCGAGCGCTATGCAGACGTGGGGGCGGCGCTTGCCCGGCAAACAGGCTCTCGCCTGGTGATCCACGTGGCTCCTTCCGAGATGGCGCTGGGGAAAGAGCTGCACCGGCAACTGGAGGCGCGAGGAGCAGGGGCGCTGCTGCTGGCACCGACCGTGGGGCAGCTGATCGAGCTGACTCGCCGGGCGGCGCTGGCGATTGGCGGGGATACCGGCCCACTGCACCTGGCGGCGGCCCTGGGCAAAACAACGGTCGCAATCTTTGGGCCGACTGATCCAGCCCGGAACGGACCGTTTCACGGAAAGTTTCGCGTGCTGCGCGACCCGGGTAGCCGCCGCGATCACACCCGGCGTGCCGAGCCGGAAGCGGGGCTGCTTCGAATTGCGCCGGAGGCCGTGGTGGAGGCGGCTGTCGAGCTGCTGGGGGCAGCCCCCGTGCCGGTGGTTGCGCGAGGGCCGCGCCCATGAGCGGAAGAGGCCCTTGGCAACAAGTGGCGAAACGAATCAGGGTACCGCTTGGGTTCCTGTTCGCACTCCTGTTTCTGCTCCTGGCGAAGCCTACAGGGCGGTCGCTGGCCTTCAGTTTACTGCTGGTGCTTCCAGGGCTTTGGCTGCGTGCGTACGCTGCGGGCTATGTCAGGAAGAATGCGGAGCTTACAGTCACGGGACCTTATGCGTGGACGCGTAACCCTTTGTACCTGGGCTCGATGATGATGGCGTTCGGGTTTGCGGGGGGCGCTCGCTCGGTCGCTCTGGCGTTGATACTGCTGGTGCTGTTTGCCGGTATTTATGGACCGGTCATTCGAGGAGAAGAAGGGTACTTGCGGGAGCACTTTCCTGCTTTCGCCGAATATGCAGCCAGGGTGCCGCGTCTGCTGCCCTGGCGAGCGCCCTTGCGTTCTCCAAAGGGCAGCCGGGGAAGTTTTTCACTCGCCCTCTATCGCAAAAACCATGAGTACAATGCCAGCATGGGTGCTGTAGCGCTTTATAGCCTGCTCCTGGCTAGGATTGTTTTTTTGCATGGCCGATAACGGCGCGCGGCGCTCCCTGCGGGAAAGTATTGGCGCGACGGTACGCCGGGTTTTGGAAGGATGGCGCTCGGTGCGCCTCCGTGCAGGATGTCTGGCGGCGTGTTTGACCTTTGCGCCGGCAGTCGCGCAAACGCCGCGGACGGCCGGGCGAGAAGTGCCGCCGCAGGTGCAGGGATTGCCCTTTCCCCTGCCTATGCCGGGATGGAGTTTTCCTGAGCGTCAAACCCTGACCTATGCGGTGGAGTGGCGGGTGTTTCCGGCCGGAACGGCAACGATCCATCTTCAATCCGACGGTGCCGTGGAACGGATCACGGTGGCGGGCGATTCACAGGGTGCGATCAATCTCCTGTTCCATGTGAGCGATCGTTTTCAGTCCTCGTTCAACCGGGTGATGGGCTGCTCGCAAACCTTCAGCCGACAGCTCATGGAAGGCCGCCGGCAGGTCGACTCGGACCAGCGGGTGCAAGGTGGGACGGGTGGCGCGCCGGGGGTCACGTTCTACGACGAGCGCAACCTGGTGTCCCACATCAACCTGCACCAGACCGCGCCGACGCCCCCGTGTGTGACGGATATGCTGTCCGGGATTTTTTATGGGGGAACGCAGGCGCTCGAGCCGGGGAGCGTGTTTCACCTGCCCGTCGTAAGCGGCAACCACGTGACCCCGGTGACGCTGCGGGCCGAGGCGCGGGAGTCGGTGCGAACCCCGACGACGACTTATCGCGCGATTCGGGTGCAGCCGACGGCGGACAGCGGCCCGGTGCGCAACCGGGGCAAGCTGTGGATCTGGTACTCGGACGATGCGCGGCACATCCCGGTGCAGATGCGGGCGCGTTTGTTCTGGGGTACGCTGACGTTTCGGCTCACGGGGATCGAGAACAAGTAGCCTGATTCGCGATCGGGCGCGGCGATCCAGGGGCCGCGATCCAGGGGCCGCGATCCGGGTGCGCTGCTCCAGGCGCGGCAATTACTGGATTTGAAAGCGGTCGCGCATGGCTCGCTGGATACGCGGCCGGCACAGCAGGTTGTAAGTGTGCTCCTTGCCCGGGAACATCCGGAGCGCGGCGTTTCGCGTATTGGCGACGAGCTGGGCTGCGTCCTCAACCGTGATGGAGTGGTCCTGCCGGATGGTGGCGAGCAGCAGCTGCATCATGACCTGCAATCGCCGGAGATTGCGGCGCTCCTGCAGTTCGTCCAAGTCCTGCCGCCCGGTCGCAGGCGCGTCCCTGTAAGTACGCGAGTCGCTTTGCCCAGCATCCATGGTGGTCTCCTGTTCCTTTTCGGTGAATTTTACGCCGATCCTTTGCCCCATGCCCTGTGAACTCGCGGGCCGTTTCAGGGAACAAAAGCGCCATGGACCCAGGGAGACGCAAGGACGTGGTTGCCGTCGAGCAGGAAGTCGGCTTCGCCGAGGGCATCGGTGCGGAAGGTGCGGACGTGGGCGGCCTGGAGGTGGTCGAGGGTGGCGGGGCGGGGGTGGCCGTAGAAATTGTGCCGGCCGCAGGAGATAGCTCCATAAGCCGGCGAAAGGGCGGCAAGAAACGGGGGGATGCTGGAGGACAGGCTGCCGTGGTGCCCGACCTTGAGCAGGTCGGTGTGCGGGAGGCCGGCGGCGAGCATGCCGGCTTCGGCGAGCGCCTGGGCGTCGCCTTCCAGCAGGGCCGAGGTGTGGCCGTAGGAGAGGCGGAGGACGAGCGAATCGTTGTTGCCGGGCTCAGGCTTGGGCACGTACTCGCGCGAGGGCCAAAGGGTTTGGATCTCGGTACTTGCGCCAAAGGTCCAGCGGTCGCCCTGGCGGTGTTCCTCGACCGGGATGCCCTGTGCGGCGGCCTGGGCGAGCAGCGCGGCATAGTGGGCGGATTTCGGGTTGTTGCCGACCAGCAGGACCCGCGGCCTGAAGTTGGCCATGACGGCCGACATGCCGCCGATGTGGTCCTCGTGCGCATGGCTGATGGCGATGGCGTCGAGCCGCTGGATGCCCCGAGCCCAGAGAGTGGGTGAAACTACCTCTTCGCCGATGTCGAAGTTGCTGCCGGGAGCGGCACCGACGATACCTCCGGCGTCCACAAGCATGGTTTTGCCGTCGGGGGTGATGAGGAGGATGGCATCGCCCTGGCCGACGTCGATGGTTGAAATCTGGAGTACGCCGGGGGTGTGGCGCACGGGTTGCGGCAGCACCACGAGTACGCCCGCGAGAAGCACGAAAGCCGCGGCGACCGGGGGCGACCAGCGTTCGCGACGCCGGATCAGGGCGACGGCGGCGGCGAGCAGCAGGATCCAGACGACGATGCGCGGGTCCGGTGGCGGAGGGAGCCGGTAGTCGCCGAAGGGGAGCCGGGCGAAGCCGTCGACGATCGCCGACACGATGTGGAGCAGGGCCGCTGTGCCCGCTGCCGGCACCACGGCGAGCGATGGGGCAACGAGCAGGACGGCGAAGCACAGCATGGCGGCCGGCAGCAGCAGGCCGAGAAACGGGACGATCAGGAAGTTGACCGGCAGACCCAGAACGGTGATGCGGTGGAAGTACAGGGCCATGGGCAGCGCCATGACGAGTTCAACCAGGGCGGAAACCAGAAGAAGTTCGACGGCGCGGAGCAGGAAAGCGATGATTCTCGGGGTGCAGGCGCGGGCAAGGCGACGGCCTGCAATGGGCTCAAGATGCGCGATGAGCAGGCGAAGTGAAACGCGCCACTGCGCCACTCGCGGGGGCATGGAAGCATCGATCGGGACCAGGTAAAGGTCGCGAACGCCATGCAGATAGGGAGCAAAAGTGCGCTCGGCCAATGGCGCAGCCAGGCCGCCGATGGCAACGACGGTGAGCAGGGTCATCTGGAGGCTGGAGCCGGAAAGCGCGCGTGGATTCGCGGCCATCAGCAGCAGCCCGGCCAGGCCGAGAGCCTGGAGCGCATGGCGCTCGCGAAACAGCAACCGCCCGAGAAGAAACAGGGTGACCATCCAGAACGACCGCTGGACGGGCTCACCGTAGCCGGTGAACAGGGCGTAGGCAAACGAGGTCACGATGGTGAGCACGGTCGCGGCGACACGCGGAAGCCGGAGCAAGCGCGCGACGAGCAGAACGACAGACGAAAAGATGGCCAGGTGCATGCCGGAAACGACCAGCAGGTGAAACGAGCCGGTGCGCTCGAAGCCGGTGCGGGTGCGGCGTTGAAGGTATGAGCGATCACCGGTCAGCATGGCGGTGAGCATGCTCGCGTCTTCGGAGGTCAATTGCAGAAATGTAGGTAAGTGCCGTGCCGCGGGCATGGCGGCCAGGGTAACGACGCGGCTGCTTGCTTCGGTTTGCAGGCGGTGCAGGGTGCAGGCGAAGCTGGGTGGACCCGCGCCGAGGATGCGGACTTTGGCGGCATCGGTGGAGCCGAGCGCGCCGATCCCCTGGCCCCGCAGGTACTCGCCCGCGTCCCACACGCCGGGGTCGTTGTAGCGGCTTTCGGCACGCGGGGCGAGCGTGGCTTCGAGCCGCGTGCCGCAGCGCAGGGGTGGCAAAGGCGAGCCGGCGGGGGGGTAGACCGTCATGCGGATGCCGCCCGCGATAGGTTGAGCCTGAAGGCTTTCGGGAGGGTGAAAACTGCTAAGCCGCAGGTCGATGCGCTGCGAAGTTTCGTCGCGGGTGGTGTGCTGGAAGAACTGCGTGTAGCTGGTCTGCCGCGCCGGCTCGACGCGGACCACTTCGCCGGTAAAGGTTTGCGGCTTGTTGTCGAGGGCGATCAGGGCGAGTGGTTGCTGCGGGTCGATGGGTTTTTGCAATTCGCTGGCAAGGCAGCCGAGTGCCAGAAACAGCGCACCGAGGGCGGGTAGCAGCAGGCGCGGGGCGCGGGCGGCCGCCAGCACGACCGGAACGGCAAACAGAAGGGTGCCGAGAAGCAGCCATCCCGGCGT
>CAXTYP010000210.1:0-5102 GCA_964248435.1 uncultured Acidobacteriaceae bacterium
TCGGCATGCGCCCAGACCAGCGGCATGGCCGAGCCTGCGGGGTCGCCCAGCAAAACGGGGCCCGCGCTCGTGTTCAGCGGCTGGCGCTTGTCCCAGATCTGCTCCGGCAGCATGCCGCCCGGCGAGGCAAAACCCTCCATCGCGGCCACAAACGAGCGCACATCGCGGCCCCCGGCGAGCTCATAGTGGGCACGCTCCCCGGTCAGCAGCGGCCATGCGCGGCCCTGGCCGTAGTGAATAAATGGGCCGCCGCCTTCCTGCTCGCCGTAGCCGTCGCGGTTATAGCGCCGCCAGCAGGGACCCTGGGGAGCGTCCACCTTCAAAATGCAGTCCACGACCTTGAGCGAATCGACGATCAGCGGGTCATCGGCGCGGCGGATGCCGTAGCGCACCAGCTCCAAAAAACCGCCGTCGATGATGGAGTTGGCCGGGAACTCGCTTTCTTCCCACGGCGCCCGATTATTGAGCCGGACATTGCCAGGCGCGACATCGTTGCGGTACCAGGGCTCACCGGGCGCAGGCGGCTGAATGCGGATGTAGTGGCGCTTGATGTCGGGGTGCAGCACCCCGTCGTTGGTCACGGTCCAGTCTTCCAGGTGCGACTGGATCCAGTCGGCGTGCTCATTCAAGAACGTGCCCAGTTCAGGCGCGTCGTGGGCGGTTGCGATCTCGGCGGCGCAGCACAGCGCGCCGATGACCGCGGCGAGGGTCGAGGGTGAGTAGCCGGCGTTTTCTTCCCAGCGCTCCTGTTGGGTGACCGGGGCATAGCGCACCAGGAAGCCGGCGGCGCGCGACACAAAAGGAAAGACGTCGAAGTTGCCGAGACCGTTGGCCTTCCACAGCCGCCACGCCAGGATGATGGGAAACGCGACCTCGTCCAGCTGGATCCCGGTCCAGTACGGGGTGCCGTCCACCCAGAAGTTCTGCGCGAAGCTGCCGTCGGGCTTTTGCGTGCAAGCCAGGTACACCAGCGCGCGCATCGCGGTTTCAACCCGGCCCATGGCCAGCAACGCGGTGGCAGACTGCACCATGTCGCGGGTCCAAACCAGGTGGTAGCCGCCCAGGTCGTCGTCGCCCTTGGCATAGCCCCAGGGGATCGACATAGACGCGATAAATGCGCCCGCGTAGGTTTTATCCTCGTGTATCAGCACGACCTTCTGACTGGTTCGCAGCAGCTTGCCGCCATCGCAGGTATGGCGCTCAAGACCTTCGGGCACCTGCACCCGCTGCCACTGGCGGATATACCGCTGGAGGTTGGCTTCAAACGGACTGGCTAGCGAGCTCATGGTGGCTGAAAGCGCGGCATGGTGGCTTTCGCCGAAGCCGATGGCAAGAACAAACTCGCGGGTGCCGGGGTCGGGCGCGCCCGCGCGCCCGAGGTTCACTTCGCCCATGATGGCGATGTTGCCGTCCGTGGCCGAGCCGTACTCCCAGTGCATGCGGTAGTCGTGTTTCAAATCCTGCCAGCCGTCGCTGGTGCCGACAAAACCGCACGAGGCGCGCGAAAACCCGCAGGACGTCGCCATGGCCAGCGAGTTGCTGCCGCGCCACGCCAGCAAAACGCGCGAGCCCGCTACATCAAGCACGCGCGCCGAGTTGTTGGCACCGCCACCACCCATGTGCGGCGACAAAAGCGCGTACAGCTTCAGTCGCGGCAGCATCTCGGGCGCAGCCTGCAGGCGCACCCGCAGCAGCACCACCGGGCTGTGCGGGTCGCAGATCGTCTCCTTTGTCAGCGTATAGCGCCCGCCGGGGTCGCGATTGATCTGTCGCGGTGCAGGCGCGGCGGGGTCGACATAGGTGAAATGCCGCTCGGCATCGCGCTTTTCTTCCGCGAAAAAGGTTTCCCCGTCCGTGATGAGAAACTCCATGTCGCGCGTCTGCGGGCGATCGATCGTTGGGTAATAAACCTCGTTCAGAATGCCGTGCGACGTTGTGAACCAGACCCTGGAAGAGGCGGAATACGCGCAGCCGACGCTGTTTTTCACGCTGGAAGTCCATCGGCCAGGCAGCCCCGGGGCGCCCGGTGCCTCGCCTTGCTGGGTCAGCCACAGGTACTGGGGGGCGGGTGCAGTGGTGGAATCGCTCATGCTAGCGCCATGGTACGCGCGAGGCCGGCAATGACAACATGCCGGGGGTAATTCGCGCGCCGGCGACCACGGCGTGCTGCGGGATTGGACTGTTTCGTAGCGGGGCAGCCACGGCTGCTATCACTGCGGTCACAGGTGCTATCATTCTTAAGTAAGGAGGTGGCCAGTGCACGCTATGACGATTCGCAATCTGCCGGAAGAAACACACCGGGCGTTGAAGCAGCGGGCGATGCTGCATGGAAAAAGTACGGAAGCAGAAGTTCGCGCGATCCTGGAGGAGGTGGTCAGGCCGAAACAGCAGGTCGGGCTGGCTACGGCTCTGGCGGAGTTCGCGGCGGGGTATGAGGGATTGGAGCTTGCGCTGACGCGCGACTCCGCGCCCACGGAAGCGGTGAGCTTTGACTAATCGCCAGTGATCGTTCTCGACACAAACGTTGTTTCCGAGCCCCTGAAGCCCCGTCCGAGCCCAGCCGTGATGGCGTGGCTTGACCGGCAGGCGATGCAAACGCTGTATCTCACGTCGACCAGCCTGGCGGAACTGCTGGTGGGTGTGGACCGATTGCCGGAGGGACGGCGCAAGCGCGGGCTGGCCGAAGGACTGGAAGGGCTGTTGCACGATCTTTTCGGGTCGCGCATCCTGCCCTTTGACTCGAAGGCCGCCGCGGCGTATGCGGCCGTGGTGCGCGGGGCGCAGGAGCACGGGGAAACCGTTTCGGTGGGCGATGGGCAGATCGCGGCCATTGCCCAGGCACACGGGTTTATGGTGGCGACCCGGGATACAGCACCCTTTGTTGCGGCCGGGCTGAAGGTTCTCGATCCCTGGACTGCCTGAACCTGTACTTCCTGGAATTGAACTTCATGAAGCTGTTCCATGCTCGGCAAGCGATTCTACGGAGCACCCGGATTATGGTACCGATGCGGGCTCGCCGGACAAACTCTGATACGCCCCTTTTTATGGGCGATTGTTTTGGAACCATACCTCTTGAAGCCGCACCGCGTTGGGGAGGGCGTGACCCAGCGCGGTGTTGTCGAAGATCACCCACGTCTCCTGAACCTGCGACCCGCCGCCGTGCGATTGAAGCCGATCCGCGAACCGCTGGAGCCACGTCTCGTCATAGTTCGAGTAGTAGGTCTGCGGGGCTCCGTGAAGACGCCAGTAACACAGGCCGGGCCAGCCCGCCGGCCGGGCAGCCAAATCCGAGCCCTTGGGCGGATCGGCGGCAACCCGGGCCACCTCGAAGCTTCGCAAGAGGCGGTCGGCTGAGGCAGTGAACCAGCTTGCGTGACGGGGTTCCAGAACGACCGGGCCAGGGTGCAACTCCCTTAGTGTCGCGAAGAACTCCTGCGCGACTCCTTCGTCGAAGAGGAGCTTCGGCGGAAGCTGGACGAGCACCGGTCCCAGCTTGTCGCCCAGCCCGCGCACGGCGCTCAAGAACTCGAGCAAAATCTCCCCCGTGTTCACGAGCCTGGCGGTATGGGTCGCGGCCTTGGGCGCCTTGACGGAGAAGCGGAAGCCCTCCGGCGTCATAGCCGCCCAGCGCTCCCAGGTGGACCGCCGATGCGGACGGTAAAAGCTCGAGTTGATCTCCACGCAACGCAGCCGGCCTGCGTATTGCTCAAGATGGGATAACTTCGCGCCTTCAGCGAATGGGGAGAAAAGCGCCGCATGCTGCTTCGGCACCGCCCATCCCGCCGTACCGAGGAAGAGTTGCATCGGGATCATCGTACGTCGTTTCAAAATTTGCTTGCAGAGGGACAGGATTGAGTACTGAAAGCTCAAACACTCCTGGGCCGCACTTAACAAGAGTCGTTCTGTTCCAGAGAGAATCAGGGTGCGTTTCTTCCATCCGGCCATAAGGGGCTTTACTGCCTGGAATGCGACATCCCGGTACCTAAGCCGGCTGCCAATGAGGAGTACGAAATCTCATGTTTGTATAAAGACCTAAAGCCTATAGCCTCTCACCATGAGAGATTCCGAGTACGTCGCGAAGAAGCAGGCCATTCTTGCAATCAGCCTGCTCTCGCTCGCGTTCGCAACGGCACGTGGCGAGAACACGGGCAAGCCCACCGATATTGAACAAATTCAGCAATTGCAGAAGAGCTACGTTGCATCCATCGACGGGGCCGATCTAACCCTAGTTGATCAGGTTTGGTCGCACTCCCCTGAGGTGATCTTTGTAGAACCGCTTGGAACTGAGCGCGGTCTGGTCCAGGTAGAGGGGTTTGTACGCGACACTTTCGGCAAGATGTTTTCCAAGCGTGACCTGCAGCTTGAAAACCCGGCGATTCACGTCTACGGCGACACGGCGTGGTCCGAGATGACGTGGACCTTTCACGCGACGCTCCGTGACGGGGAGAAGCCCTTGGTTACCAAAGGCCGCGAGACGCAGATTATAAGAAAAGAAGACGGAGCATGGCACATCATCGCCATTCACTATTCTGGCCTACCTGTAAACGGCAAGCTGCAGGGATTCTAAAATCAGAGCAAACGGCCACGTCCTTAAAGCTAGACGTTGGTTCTGATGAAGCGCTGTCACACCTATAGAGAGCAAGCAGAGTCAGATCCACTCGCGTCGTCCCGCCTCGCCCACTTCCGCTATTGCGACATAGCAGTACTTTGGTTGCAAAATCGTAATCATTCAGGTCGTACGCGGTTTACAGGAAGTCCTTTTTTCCAAATGGTGACGATGCTTTCCGTAGCCGCAATGTCTTTCGTCGGGTCACCTTCGACGAGCACCAAATCCGCTCTCAAACCAGCGGCGATCCGGCCTCGGTCATCAAGGTGGAAGATTCTTGCGGGAGCCGCTGTAGCGGCAGTCAGAGCCTGCATTGGCGTGAGTCCTGTACTGACCAGCAGTCTAAGCTCCTCATGCAAACTCGCTCCATACGTGGTGCCTTGCACGGGAGCGTCGGTCCCAGCAAGGATCGGGACCTTTGCGGCCGTCAACTGTCTCATCCCTGGAGTGCCCGGCTTGATTTGTACCAGTGAAAGAGAGACACACTGGACAAGGA
>CAXTYP010000211.1:0-5098 GCA_964248435.1 uncultured Acidobacteriaceae bacterium
CATCCTCAACACGGTCGCGCTGATCGCGCCGGAACTGATGACGACCCCCCTGCCCGAGGACGCCGCCGGCGACCTCGACACGAGCTTTTTTGGGCAGCCCTTGGACGCTCTGCTTCGAAAGAAAACCCTGGTCGCCTGCGGCCCCGGCCTCGGGCAAAGCGAAGCGGCGGCGGCCCTGGTGCACGCGCTGCTCGATCGGGTCGAGACCCCGCTGGTGCTCGACGCCGACGCCCTCAACATCCTCGCGAAAAACCTGACCCGTCTCCAGGGTCATCGGCAGCCGATCGTGCTGACGCCGCACCCTGGCGAAATGGCCCGGCTCGCCGGCATGTCGATCCCCGAGGTGCAAAAAGATCGCATCGGCCTCGCCCGCCGCTTCGCCGCGGAGCACAACGTCACGCTGGTCCTGAAAGGCTGGCGAACCCTGGTCGCGCACCCGGACGGCACTGTCGCCGTCAACACCACCGGCAACCCCGGCCTGGCCAAGGGAGGCTCCGGCGACATGCTGACCGGCCTCGTCGCCGCGATGGTGGCCCAGTATCCGTCGCAGATCGAAGAAGCTGTTGAAGCCGCAGTTTTTCTTCACGGCCTGGCCGCCGACCTGGCTGTCCGCGAAAGTGACGAACACACCCTGCTGGTCACGGATGTGCTATCAAACCTGTGGCGCGCCTTTCGCTATCGCACACGCAGCGAAGACGGGTATCTTTGGTGGGGGGGGCTGCCGCAATGACCGAAGAACTGGCAATGCGCAAACTGGAGTTCCAAACCGAAACCGCCGCCGAAACGATCGGTGTTGGTGCGCAACTGCTGGACGCAATCACGCTGCCCGCCCTGCTGATCCTGACCGGCACCCTCGGCGCTGGCAAGACCACGCTGGTCAAGGGCATTGCCGAAGCTCTCGGCGCAGCCGAACGGGACGAGGTGACGAGCCCTACCTTCACGCTGGTGCACGAGTACGAAGGTGAGCGCAACGGCAAGCCCGTCCTGCTGTACCACCTGGACCTGTACCGGCTCGAAAACGAGCGCCAGGTCGAGCAACTCGGCATCGACGAGCTGATGGAAGACGACGCGCTCGTGCTGGTCGAGTGGGGCGAAAAGTTCCCGTCAATCCAGCGGCGCGCCGCCGGCGAAATCGTAATGGAAACCACCGGCGGCGACCAGCGCAAGATCACCGTCACGCTGAGATAGAAACTTGCACGTCCATAAAACGAGCTACTTCGTCTCCGGCAATGTGTAATCGAAGTCGTATGAGTGCTGCCCACTCGCGATGACGATCGAGAACGTTCCCGCTATCCCAATCAGCTCACCTGTTCCGGAGCCGGGAGCGACCACAATTCGCAACGCCTGCCCTCCCTCATCCATCGTTGCCGAGTGCTGTAGAGCGAAGCCGCCGTGTTTGCCGTTGAGAGTGCCGGTTAGCAGTTCCATGGCAACATAGCCGGCCGATCCATTTTTCGGATTGCCGGCCGAAATCATTTCGCCTTGCGATGTGCCCTCAAAGTTGCCATGAAGCTCCTTGCTGATCGACATACGCGCAAGTCCTTCAGCCGGTGTGGGTGAGAGCGGCTGCATCTTTACCGTAAACGTACCGTGTGCATGATGCATTGAGGACTTCTCCTTTGGGTATGCCGCTGGCAGCAGCAAACCACCTGCCAATAGCGCGATGGACCAGCGTTGTGTACTCTTCACAATGTTCAAAACTTGCCGCCTCCGCTATGGGCCGGCTCAACCGGTAGCGATCGGATTGCCGCTCGCATCCGTCGCCCACACCTGCTCCTGAAACGCAATAAACACGGCCACCCACTCCGGCGCCCCGCCACTCGCCCCCGGCATCTGGAACACCAGCAGCCCATCCTGCCACACGCCGTTATCCGCGCCGTGGTCACTCGGCGGATTGCCCTGGTTCATGTGGATGTCGTGGATGCCGTTACCCGTCGTGTACAGCGCGCCAAAGGCGTAGACAGTGCCCTGCGGGTCGGCGACAGCCATGTTGAGATACTGAACTACGGCATTCTGCAAGTTTTGCGAAGCCGTTTTGCCGGGCAGCGGCAGCAGCGTCATCGCCTCACGCGTGATCAGCGGCTGCCCGTTCGCGCGGCTACGGAGGTAATCGATGGCCGGGTTCCCATCCTTGCTGGCCAGTCCGGTCGCGCCCGCCGGCAGCGCCCCAAGCGCCGCGGCATCGGGCGGCGTCCAGTTTTCATGGAGCGCATACAGCACCTGCGCGCTCGCGCCGGAGCCGGTGTCAGACTCCACGTTCACCGCGACCTGCCAGTTCACGCCCCCCGCGTTCACCTCGATCAGGTAGTGCGGACGCGAGTTCGTGGAGATCGCGCCCGAAACCGGCTTGCCTTTCAACACGCTGTACTGGTTGACCGGCATCGTTACAGCCCCATCACGTTGTAGCCCGCGTCCACATAGGTGATCTCGCCCGTCACACCGCTCGACAGGTCCGAGGCCAGGTACACGGCCGCCCCGGCGACCTCAGCCTGGTCGACATTGCGGCGCAGGGGCGAGCGCTCGGCATGGCCCTTCAGCATGGTGCCAAGGTCGCCGATGCCGCGCGCGGCCAGCGTTTTGATGGGGCCCGCTGAGATGGCGTTGACCCGGATGTTACGCGGCCCCAGGGAAGCGGCAAGATAGCGCACCGTGGCCTCAAGCGCGGCCTTGGCCACGCCCATCACGTTGTAATTGGGAAAGACTTTTTCCGAGCCATAGTAAGTCAGCGCCATGACGGACCCACCCTCGGTCATGAGTGGCGCGGCGGCCCGGGTGAGCGCAATCAACGAGTACACGCTGATGTCATGGGCGATGCGAAAGCCCTCTCGGGTCGTTTCGAGAAAGTCGTTTTTCATCGAATCCGACGTGGCAAACGCCACGGAGTGCACCAGTATGTGCAGCTTTCCATAGCGTTCCTTGAGCTGCGCGAACGCGCTCTCGATCTCCTCGTCGCGTGTCACGTCGCATTGAAAAGCAGAAGCGTTTGGAATGTCCCCGATCAAGCTGTCTGCCTCGGACTTCAGCCGCTCATTCTGGTAGCCCACCGCCAGCGTGCAGCCGGCTTCGGCAAGTTTTTGAGCGATGGCGTAGGCGATGGACCGCTTGTTGGCGACGCCGAAAACAACCGCGACGCGGCCTTGCAGGTTGAGCATGGGTTGGGTGAGCTCCTCGCGCCATTGCGGGCGGCTAGGCAAGAATATCAGGGCATTCCGGCAGCGGTATCGGTTAAAGTGCCTTCATCCGCAGCGCCACTGGAGTGTCCTCCTCATGCAAGCTCGCTTCTTCGCCGCTCCACGTCTTTGCAGTTCCTTTTTCGCGACAGCCCTGCTTGCTTTCAACGCACTATGTGCGCCGGCGCAGCAGCCGAGCTACATCCCCACCTACGTGCCTGCCGCGCACCGCACTCTGCTTCGCGCCGGGCATGTGCTTGACAACCACGCCGGCCGCGAAACCCCCGACAGCACCGTGATCGTCGAAGGCGACCGTATCGTCGCGGTCGCGGCCACTGCCGCGACACCCGCGCGACCTGGCGACCGTGAGGTCGATCTGCGCCGCTACACCGTTCTGCCGGGGCTGATCGATGTACACGTCCACCTGACCGGCGTCACGGACTTCGACCCTTACTTCGAACTCTCCATGACGCCCGGCAAGGAGGCGATCCTGGGCGTGGAGAATGCCCGGACGACGCTCCAAGCCGGATTTACCACGGTGCGCAACGTCGGGGCCAACGACTTCACCGACGTGGCGCTGCGTGACGAGATCGACGCCGGTCACATCCCCGGACCGCATATGCAGGTGTCCGGGCCGGCGCTCGGCATCACGGGCGGCCACATGGATCAGAACCTGCTGCCGTTTCAATACCACGTGCAGGGCGAGGGCGTGGCCGACGGCATCCCCGCGGTGCAGCACATGGTGCGGCAAAACATCAAGTACGGTGCCGACCTGATCAAGATCGGGGCCTCGGGCGGCGTGCTGTCCAAGGGCGACGACCCCCAGGCTTCGCAGTACACGCGCGAAGAGATGGTCGCCATCGTCGCGGACGCGCACCGTCTGGGCCGCAAGGTAGCCGCGCATGCGCACGGGGCGCAGGCCATTCTGTGGGCGAGCGAGGCCGGCGTGGACTCGATCGAGCACGGCAGCTACATCGACGACGCGGGTATCGCCGCCATGAAAGCGCACGGCACCTACCTGGTCCCCACCAGCTACCTTTACGACTGGTACAAGAACAACGGCCACCTGCCCGCCCTGTACGCGCAGAAGATGAAGGACACCACCGCGGTGGCGCGGGCCAACCACCGGCGCGCCATCGCCGCCGGAGTCAAGGTGGCGCTCGGCACTGACGCCGCCGTGTACCCGCATGGACTCAACGCGCACGAGTTCGAAGTGTATGTGCGCGAATACGGCATGACGCCGCTGGCGGCACTGCAGTCGGGGACGCTGAACGGCGCCGACCTGATGGGCTGGACCGATCGCACGGGCTCACTCGACCCGGGCAAGTGGGCCGACGTGATCGCGGTCGAAGGCGACCCGCTCGCCGACATCCGCACGCTCGAGCATGTTGCGTTTGTGATGAAGAGCGGCGTGATCTACAAGGACGAAGCGCGGCCGGAGGCGGTGGACCACCTCCAGGCCGCGCCCTGAGTGCGATCCGAGCCGCGAAGACAGGCCGCGAACAGAAGCCGCTCAGCCGCCCAGGTCGACCAGTTCCACTTGACTGATCGCTTCGGCCAGAAAGCGGCTGCCCAGGGTGCGGAAGCGCTCGGCACCATCAGTCGCAAAAAAGCGCACCGGCGGTTTAACGCCTTCCAAAGGCGATTTACCATCTGCCCCGAGATCGCGTGCGACCTGCTCGGCCGTGACCTGCGCCGAGTCGATCACCGCCGTTTCTGGCCCGGCCAGTTTTTCGAGTTCCGCGCGCAATAGCGGATAGTGGGTGCAGCCGAGCACAAGCGCATCGGGCCGTAGCCCGGCTTCGCGAGCGGCCCTTTCGGCCTCGTGGAGGTAAATCCCGAGCACCTCGCGGGTCACCGGGTGCGCGACCCAGCCTTCTTCCACCAGGGGCACCAGCAGGGGGCAGGCTTTTTCATAGGCCCGCAGC
>CAXTYP010000212.1:0-3197 GCA_964248435.1 uncultured Acidobacteriaceae bacterium
TCCTTGTCACCGGCTTTGACATCCTGTTTTTCTGGGTCGCGCGCATGGTAATGCTGAGCTGCTGGGCCATGGGCGACGCCCCCGCCGGGCCGCGCCGCTCGCTCGCCAAATCCGTACCCTTCCGCAACGTCTACATTCACGCGCTGGTCCGGGATGCCGACCGGCAAAAAATGTCCAAGACCAAGGGCAACGTGATTGACCCTATAGCGATTGTCGGGCAGTACGGGACCGACGCCGTCCGTTTCACGCTCGCGTCCATGGCCTCGCCCGGCACCGATATCGCGTTCAACGAGGCCCGCACGGAAGGCTACCGCGCTTTTGCGAACAAGATCTGGAATGCCGCCCGCTTCATCTTCATGAACGTCGAGCGCGCGAAAGAAGCCGGCGTCACCGTCGACCCGCACACGCTCGCGGCAGGTCAGCAGTCGGACGAGCTCGAAGCGCGCTGGATCCGCTCGCAACTGGCGGCGACGGCCGGCGAGGTTCAAGCAGCCTTGTCGAACTACCGGTTCGACGATGCCGCCAACCTGATCTACACATTTTTCTGGGGCGACTTTTGCGACTGGTATCTCGAAGTTGTAAAGCTGCGCCTCCAGTTCGGTCCCGATGGAGACCGCGCCGCAACGGAAGCCGCCCTGCGTACCCTGCTGGCTGTTTTTGAAGCTTCGCTGCGACTGCTCTCGCCGTTTATGCCGTTCCTGACCGAGGAGTTGTGGCACGCCCTCTACGACAGCGCGCCGCCGCTCGCCTCGGTCGCGCTTGCCAGCTACCCGGACAAGGCATCGCCCTTCGCATGGCAGCCCAGCGTAGCCGCCGAGATGGCCGAGGTGCAGCGACTCATCACGGACGTACGCGCCGTTCGCAAGGAGCTCGGGGTAGAGGAAAAAGCAGGCATCCCCATCCGTGTGCGCGCCTCCTCTGAAACCGAAGCAACCCTCCGCAACGCGCGCGCTATCGTCGAGCGCCTCGCTCGCGTTTCACAGGTCGAGTTCACAGCCGCCCCGCTCGAAGGCGCGGGCATTCGCTCCTCGCTTGCGTTTGACGTACAGGTCGTCTACGAAAAACAGATCGACATCGCCGCCGAAACCGAGCGCCTCGGGAAAGACCTGCTCCGCTACGAAAAAGAGCAGGCCAACGCCGAGCGACAGCTGGGAAACGAAAGCTTTCTCGCCAAAGCCCCGGCACCAGTGGTTGAAGGCATTCGCAGGCGCTCAGGCGAACTGCGTGAACTGCTCGTGAAAACCCGCGCCGCCCTCGACGCGCTCGGAACGGCGCGGGGGTAAACTAGCGGGAACGGAGGGCTGCGCGGGTGGGAAGCTTCGACGAAGCACGGAATGCCATTCAGGACATACTCGCGCCGGAGCTGCGCGGGATCGCGGTGCGCCTTGATGCAATCGACAAGAAGCTGGACTCCATGGGCGGCGACCTCCACGAACTCCGCAAAGAATTTCGCGAAGATTTGAGAGCCGTGGAAAGCCGCATGACGCTGGCGATTGAACAAGCCAAGCGTGAGATCCTGCTGATCGCAAAGCTGGCTGAATCTGAGCAGCGAATAGCCATGCTGACAAGCGGCGCAAAAGACCGCGAAGAAAAATCGCAGTAGCCGAAGACCATGGACTGGAAAAGCCGCCGTATCGAAGCCATCGTCGAACAAGCCCTCGTTGAAGACAAGGCCACCGACGACGCCACCACGCTCTACACCATCGACCCCGCCCTGCGCGGCACCGGCACCGTGCTCGCCAAGCAGGAGTGCATCGTCGCCGGCCTCGGCGTCATCCCGCGCGTGCTCGCCGCGTTTGCGCGCCTTGAAGGCCGCGATGCAAACACCTTCGAGGTCGTCAGCCACCCGGAGATCTTCGACGGCGTTCGCGTCCGCAAGGGCCAGCCGCTCGCCGTCATCCGCACCACCGCGCGCACCCTGCTTTCGACCGAGCGCGTCATCCTCAACCTGCTTCAACGCATGAGCGGCATCGCCACGCTCACCCGGCGCTACGCCGACGCCGTCGCGGGCACCGGGGCCACCGTCATCGACACCCGCAAAACCGTGCCCGGCCTCCGCATCCTCGACAAGTACGCCGTAACCTGCGGCGGCGGCGAAAATCATCGGCTCGACCTGTCGGACGGCATCCTCATCAAGAACAACCACATCGCGCTCGGCGGCGGCATCGCCCGCGTGCTGGCCAATGCCCACGCGCAGCGCCGGCCCGGTCAGGTCATCGACATCGAGGTCCGCTCATTTCCTGAGCTCGACGAAGCCCTCGCAAACCATGCCGAATCGCTCCTGCTCGACAACATGAGCCCAGAGGAAGTGCGCCGCGCCATTGCCATCGTGCGTGAGCGCGGTTTGCAGATCCCCATCGAAGCCTCGGGCGGCATCGAGCTCGCCACCATTCGCGACTACGCCGTCGCAGGACCCGACTACATCTCCGTCGGCGCGCTCACCCACTCGGCCGTCGCAGTGGACCTGAACATGCGCATCGTTTCGGAGAAAACAGCAGACCAAAAAACAGCAGATTTATGATCGATCCCTACCATCTGCCAGCGCTCGACGCGGCCCTCGCCGGCACGCCGTTCGCCGGACACATCCAACACTTCGCCGAGATCCCCTCCACCAACACCCATTCCATGCAGGCCGGTGCCGACGGTGCGCCGCACGGGTCGGTGTACCTGGCCGACGCGCAAACCGCCGGCCGGGGTCGCGCCGCGCATCGCTGGAGCTCGCCCCCCGGCAGCGGGCTTTATGTCAGCGTTCTGCTGCGTCCCGCACTGGCACCGGGCGATGCTTTGTGGCTTTCACTCGCCGCCGGGCTCGCCGCGCAAGCCGCCGTTCACGCCATAGCCGGCCTCAACCCGGATCTCCGCTGGCCCAACGACCTGCTCGCCGGCCCGCGCAAGCTCGGCGGTATCCTGACCGAAATGCAGGCCGAAGCCACCCGCGTCCGTTTCGTCGTTATCGGCATCGGCATCAACGTGCACACGCAGGCCTTTCCGCCGGTGCTCGCCCTCACCGCCACCTCGCTCGCGATCGAAAAGCCCGGGGTACCGCTCACCCGCCAGGCCCTCCTCATCGCGCTTCTGCAAGCACTCGCCACTGAAACAGCCGCACTCACCGACCCCGACCCGCAGCCCGCCCAGCAGTCCCTGCGCGAGCGGCTTGAATCCAGCTCTTCCTGGATTCGCGGCAAGCGCGTCACCGT
>CAXTYP010000212.1:3297-5076 GCA_964248435.1 uncultured Acidobacteriaceae bacterium
CTTTTCCTGAACCTGTTCGCCATGCGCGGGCTGGCCGCGCATGACGTTTCCGCCGTCGTGATCTCGTCCGTCGTGCCACCGCTCGATTCCACCCTGCGAGAGGTCGCCGAGCGCTACTTCGGCACCAGGCCGCTACTGGTCGAGCCCGGTGTACGCACCGGCATCGCGCTTCGCGTCGACAATCCCTCTGAGGTCGGAGCGGACCGCGTCGTCAACTGCGTCGCCGCATTCGCCCAATTCAAGACCGCCTGCATCGTCGTCGACTTCGGCACGGCCACCACCTTCGACGTCGTGTCACCGGCGGGCGAGTTCCTCGGCGGAGCCATCGCGCCGGGCCTCGGCATCTCGGCCGACGCCCTGTTTTCCCGCGCCGCGCGCCTGGGCCGCGTCGAACTGAAGCGGCCGCCCAAAGCCATCGGCACCAACACCGTCACCAATCTCCAAAGCGGCATGTTTTTCGGCTACCTGGGCCTGGTCGACGGCATCCTGGAGCGCATGCTCCGTGAGCTCGCGGCCGACACAATCCTGCCCACTGTCGTCGCCACCGGCGGCCTCGCCGCGCTCATCGCACCCGAGTCACGCTTCATCACGGAAGTCGCGCCCATGCTCACGCTCGAAGGCCTGCGCCTGATTTACGAGCACAACCGCTAAACTTGTACCAAGAGACATTTGCGAAACTGCTTCGAATACTTCACCGAAACCGAGGATCGCTTTCTTGCGCGTCGCGGCTCGCCCCTGCAACTCTCCCCGCTCGACTGGGCGCTGATCGAGACCTGGAAAGACGCGGGCGTGCCGCTGGGAGCCGTGCTGCGCGGCATCGACGATGCGTTCGATAAATACGAAGCAAAAAAAACGAAGGGCCGAGCTCGCCGCATCAATGGACTGGCCTGGTGCGCGCAGTCCGTTATGGAAGCGACCGAGACGATGCGCGAAGCCGCGGTCGGCGCGACAACCGCGCCCGACGAGCCCGGCACCGGGTTCGAGGGCGGGCGCATTGCCGCACATCTCGAAAGTTGCCGCGACCAGCTGGCAACTGCGATCGATCTGCCGCACGAAGCCGCGAAACTTGCTCGTGAAACAGGCGCTCGACTCGACCAGCTCGCCGCCTCGGCACGCGCGCAAACGCCCAACGTCGAAGAGCTGGAACAAACCTTGCGCGCTCTCGAAGAAAAGCTGCTGGCCATGCTCCTCGCCACCCTGTCCGAGCACGAGCTGACCACGCTTCGCGCCGACGCGGCCCGCGAGATCGCCCCGCATCGCAGCCGCATGCAGGCCTTGCATATCCGCCAAGTCGAGCAGCAGTTTCTCGACAAGCGCCTGCTTGAAAAATATGCAGTGCCTCGACTGAGCCTCTTCTACATGCGGAGCGATGGATGAAGCTCCACATCGAGAAAGCCATCTACGGCGGCGCGGGCCTCGCTCGGCACGACGGCAAAGCCGTGTTCGTGCCGCGCACCCTGCCCGGCGAAGAGGTCGAAGCAGCGATCCGCCGCGACAAGGGCAGCTTCGCCGAAGCCGACCTTGCGGAGGTGCTCGCGCCGGCGCCCGAACGCGTGGCCGCACCCTGCCCGTACTACGGCGCCTGCGGCGGCTGCCACTACCAGCATGCGAGCTACCCGCTTCAACTCTCGATCAAACAAAATATCCTCCACGAAACGCTGACCCGCGCCGGCCTGCGCGACCTGCCTGCCATCACCACCCACGCGGCCGAGCCCTGGGGCTATCGCAACCGCATCCGGCTCCATGTGGACCCGGCCTCTAACCGCCTCTGCTATAAGC
>CAXTYP010000213.1:0-5067 GCA_964248435.1 uncultured Acidobacteriaceae bacterium
CAGCAGCAGCTCTTCAAACAAGCCGGTCAGCAGGAAGGCCGCGCCCCAAAGCAGGCCGTAGCGCAAAGCTTCCATGCCGGACAGCACGGGTCCATGCAGCGCAAGCAGGCCCCCGGCCCACAGGAGGCCGACCAGCAGGGAAACAGCGGCACAGCCCGACAGGAGACCAAAGCCGAAGCGGGGCAGGGCTCGCCCGTCGCGGAGGCCGAAGCTGAGCAAGGGCCGACGTTCCAGCCGCTTCATGAGCAGGCTCACAAGCAAAACCAGCGCGGCCTCGGCGAACTCCGCCACGAGCATCGGCCCGGGCGGCATGGCCGCGCCTTTCGCCGGACGGTGCGGATGGAAGATCACTCGAACGGCGGCGGTGAGAAGAAAGCCTGAACCTGCAAGCAAGAGAAGGAAAAGAAGAGAAGCCCAGCCGGCACGCAACCCTTGCGGTCCGACGAATATGTTCCTTGCAACGCCGGACGCCGGCTGCGGTTCGAGCTCGTTCAGCACCAAAATTCGTCCTCCGGAATGAGCTTCTTCTTGACAGCCGGGATGCTTGCGGCGAGTCTAATAGATTCGTACCTGCGTCGCATAGCATACAAAGAGGGGCCTATCACGTTGATCGTTCGCGTTTTTTATCACGACCATTGTTTCGACGGAGCCTGCTCTGCTTCGCTGTTTACGCGCTTCCATCGCGAGTGTATCGACGCCGACGCAACCTATGAGTACCACGGGCTGGTGCACAGGGCCGGGTCGCTTTTTGACGACTCGGCCTTTACGGGCGACGAAAACGCAATCGTAGATTTCAAGTATTCGCCATCGCCCCGGGTGACCTGGTGGTTTGATCACCACCTGAGTGCTTTTCTGTCAGCGGGGGACCACGCGGCCTTTGAGAGCGGCCTCGCGGACCCGGCCAGCAACTTCCGCGACCGCCGTTTTTACGACCCCAACTACACCTCCTGCACGTCGCTGATCGCCGATACGGTTTCATCGCGGTTCGGGTTCAACACCTCGGGGGTGGCCTCGCTGATTCACTGGGCCAACATCGTCGACGGTGCCCTGTATGAAAGCGCAACGGCGGCGGTCGAAATGCGCGAAGCCGCGATGCGGCTGACCCTTGCGATCGAGTCTTCGACGGACCCGGAGTTTGTTCCGAAGCTGATTCCCTTGCTGACCGATATGCCGCTGCAGGCGATCCTGGAACAGGATTTCGTCGCGGGGTTGATGCCACCGTTGCTGGCGCGCCATCGCGAGGCGATCGAGATCATCCGCGGGCGCGCCCGGCTGGAGCGCGGCACCATCTTTTTCGATATCGCCGATCGCGATGTGGAAGGCTACAACAAGTTCATCCCGTACTACCTGCATCCGGAAGCGACCTACTCGGTCGGGCTGTCGAAGTCGAGCTTTCGGACCAAGGTGGCGCTGGGTACCAACCCATGGACGCCCTTGCGCGGCGGGGACCTGGTCAATCTCGCGGCCATCTGCGAGCGTTATGGCGGTGGCGGACACGCGCGCGTCGGCGCCATATCGTTCCCGCCGGACCGGTACGACGAGGCCAGGGAAGTCGCCGGGGTGATCGCAGGGGAGCTGCGGGCGGCGCGGCCGGCTTAGCGCGCCGGCAAAAGGGCTGCCACGGCTCCCACGAGTTGCAGGGCGATCACAAGCAACAGTCCCGCGAGGAGCCGCCCGCGAAGGGACGAAAACGTAAGAAGCAGTCCATACAACGGCAGCTGGGCCCACAAAGTCCACGCGGCCAGGGTGTCGCGCTGTTCCGGCGCAAGTGAGCCAGGGGCGTGCGCCTGCACCAGTGCCATCCAGGGAAAAAGAAGGCGCAGTGCCGCAGGCCCCGACAGCGCGAGCACGCTGGCTGCGCGCACCGCCACGGGGGTTAGGGCCAGAAAAAGCAAAAATGGCCACCAGCTGGCGAGCCACGGCCGTTCACGTCTCGCCGAGCGGCTGCCCCGGCCCTTTTTGCGTCCCTTGTTCCGTCCCGTGTTTGGACCTGCAGTGGTTCGCCGGGGGCGCTCGCGGGTCATGGACGTGGGCATGTTCCGAGCATACCTGCCCCATTTTTTCCGCCAAGCCTCGAGGTTTTTGCTGAGGCCCGGCCTACCCGTCGCGCCAAGACGGAGTATCCATTCCGCATGGCAAGTGACGAAAGTAACTTTTCCTCCTACGCAACCCTTGACACGGGGGGATGAGGGGCGCAGATTGAGGGAGGTTCAGTTCTACGAGAGGAAGCATGGCTTCCCCTCACGGCACGCCCGCTCTGGCGCTCCGTAGACAATTCATGGCAACCATCCCGGCTACCCTTGAGTCGCGCGAGGTTTTACGTTGCGAGCGCTGCCAGCTGGTGCAGTACCGGAGCTTATCCGGAATGTGCCGGCGCTGCCGCCAGTCCACAGAGCCGGAAGAACCGGCGCAGCCGCTCGCGCTGGTGACAAGCGAGGCGGCGGAGGAACCGGCAGAGCTGGATGTGGCCCGAGCCGTGCGCAACCTGCGCCATACCCGCGGGCTAAGCCAGCGACAGCTTGCAGGCCGCATGCTGGTGCCGCGAACCTATATCTCCAAAATTGAAAATGGAAAGGCCATGCCGACCTTATCGTCGCTGAGCCGGCTGGCCGAAGCGCTCGAAGCTCGCATGACTGACCTGCTTCAGGATGGCGGCTCGCGCCGGCAAAAGGCGCTGGCCGGGGTACTGGCCGACCCGTTTGTTTGCGAGTTGATGCCGTTTGCCGGCCGGCTGGGTGCGTTTCAGCAGCAGGTGCTGCTGCGGCAGGCACGCGACATGGCACGGGCCACCAGCGGCGGACGGCAGCAGCTGGCGCGCGCGTGAAAGCTGCCGCTGCCCCGTCCTGAACTCCGCAGGAAACGGCTGACAACCCTGGAGGCCCGGCCGTGGGGCGATCGGGCGTATCGCTTTGACCGGCCCAGCCGCTATGCTAGGGTCTGAACGGAGGACCGTCGTTGCACCCTGAGCAGCCCAGCCGCGTCCACGAACTTCCCGCGGAAGAGGCGGCGCTTTTTCGACGGCTCGACCCGGCGCGCCTGCCGCGGCACGTCGCCATCATCATGGACGGCAATGGCCGGTGGGCGGGCAAGCGCTCCATGAAACGCTTTGTCGGCCACCGGCAAGGCGCCGAGTCGGTGCAGTACGTGGTGGAAACGGCGTCGCGCATCAACCTTCCGTGGCTGACGCTGTATGCGTTTTCGCTTGAAAACAATCTCCGGCGGCCGCGCCTAGAGGTATCGTTCCTGATGCGTTTGCTGGCGAACTATCTCAGCAGCAATGTGCAGCGCATGAACGACAACAACGTCCGCATTCAGTACATCGGCCGGACCGGGGAGCTGCCGCCCGAAGTGCGTGAGCGTATGGACTGGGCCTCCGCGGAAACGGCCGCGAACACCGGGACCACCCTGACGCTGGCCCTGAACTATGGCGCGCGAACCGAACTGGTAGACGCGGTGCGTGGCCTGGCGCGGGAGATGGAGCAGGGCTTGCTGCGGCCCGAGCACCTGACGGAAGAAGACATTGCGCGGCACCTGTACACACGCGACATGCCGGACCCGGACCTGCTGGTACGCACCTCGGGCGAGATGAGGATTTCAAACTACCTGCTGTGGCAGATTGCTTACACAGAGATTTTTGTGACGGACCGGCTGTGGCCGGACTTCCGCGGGTTACACCTGCTGGAAGCAATGGAAGCTTATGGCCAGCGAAACCGGCGCTTCGGCGGGTTGGGCGAAGGCGCAGGCGAGCATGCGGCCAAGGTGCTGGTACCTCGCTAGTGCGCCCGGCAGTAGCCTTGCCGGCGTCTACTCTTCGGGGACCCCATCCCAGAAATCTGCTTCGTGGAGGTGCGGCTCACGGGCCGCGGCCAGCAGGTAGCCTTCGCAGTCCATTTTGTCGCCAAACTGGGCCTGCACCCGCTCCAACACACCGCACTGCGATTTGTGCTTGCGGAAGGCTTCGAGCTTGCGCCTTTGAAGATCGCCTCCCACTGAAAACAGCAGCGAGGAAGGCGTCCGGGTACCGCCTTCCAACGCTTCCGGGTCGGTTGTCGCCAGGAACTGCGTACCGGAGTAGTACAGTTTGTGCGCGGCCCACGGGCTCAGGGGCTCAGGAGCACCCAGCTGCTCTGGAAAAAAGCCGGAGCGGCCGGCCCAGTGAAAAGCCGCAGTGGCGGCGAGTGAAACCACGGTGTGGTCGCGATGGAGGTTGGCCCCGCCGTCGCCGCCGAAAGTCAGTACAACGTGCGGACGAAAGCGCCGGAGCGCGGCTACCAGCACGCCGACGAGCGGCAGGAACGGCTCATGCCACAGGTCGCCGTCACCGTAGCTGAGCAGTGTGGCCTGGTGAACGCCAAGAGCCTTGCAGGCCTCGCTGAACTCGCCCCGCCGCTGGTTGGCGAGCTCCTCGTCGCTTTGGCCGGGCTCGCGATACGAGCCAGCCGCTCCTTCGGTGAGGCAGAACACGGCGGTTTGCGCCCCGCTGTCGGCGGCACGCAGCAGCGCTCCACCAAAGCCCAGGGATTCGTCATCGGGGTGCGCGGTGATACACATCAGGCGTCGTGTCGAGAATGGCGGCAAAGTGCTCCTTCAGGCTCCGTCCCACGGCAGCCCGGACTCCCAAACGGGGCGAAACGAACGCCGGTGGAGGGGAGATGGGCCATGGCGCAACAGCGCGCGCCCATGGTCGGGCGTGCTGTAGCCCTTGTGTTCGTGGAGTCGGTAGACAGGATACTGCTCGTGGAGTTCGCACATGCGGGCGTCGCGGTAAACCTTGGCGACGACCGAGGCCGCCGCGATCGAAAGGGAGCGCGAATCGCCATAGAGGATGCTGGTTTGGGGGCACGGCAGAGACAAGCGGAGCGCGTCGATGAGCAGGTGGTCGGGCGCGGGAGTCAGCGCTTCGACGGCCCGGAGCATGGCGAGCTTCGTGGCCTGGTAGATGTTGACCCGGTCGATGGTCGCGGCGTCAACTTCAGCAATCGCGACGGCAACGGCGCAGTCGCGTACCAGGGCGGCCAGCCGTTCGCGATCGCATGCTTCCAGCTGTTTGGAGTCGCGCAGGCCGGC
>CAXTYP010000214.1:0-5045 GCA_964248435.1 uncultured Acidobacteriaceae bacterium
CACATCGGGCCGCTGGCGTCGGAGGCTCAGTTCCGCAAGGTCCAGGACTTGATCCGCAAGGGCATCGATGAGGGGGCGCGACTCGTCGCCGGAGGTCTCGGCCGTCCGGAAGGGCACGACAGCGGGTATTTCGTTCGCCCCACGGTCTTCGCCGACGTCGACAACGGCATGACGATCGCTCGCGAGGAGATCTTCGGGCCGGTGCTGTCGATCATTCCCTTCGATAGCGAGGAGGAAGCGGTCCGTATCGCCAATGATACGCCCTACGGACTCACCAACTATGTGCAGTCGAGCGACGGTGCGCGCCGTAACCGCCTCGCCACACGCCTGCGCGACGGACGCTGAAACTCTGCATGGACAAAGCGGGTGCCAGTCACTCCTCCGCGCAAAGGCGGCTCGTCGCGCGGAGGCGCAACAGACACAAGCCGCGCACCGCCGCAACGGACACCCGTAATGCGGCACTGCAGGGCCACAGAAAGGCAACAGGCTACTTGCTCCCCGCACCTCCCAACGGCAGCCGCACGCTCAGGGCAATCCCCGGTTTCACGCCCCAACGGTTGGCAGTCAGCGGCGTCGCGGCATCCGCCAACCCAAGCTGCTGACCCACCTTGAACCCACCCGCCAGGTGCGTATCCGATCCAATCGCCGCCAGCCCGCTCACCACCACCGACCGCCACGAAAACGAAGGCCCCACCGCGAGGTTCACCGCGCTTGTCGCCGGGTTGTAGCCCACGCCAAAGGACCCAAACAGCGCCGCCGGTTGCCGGTTGATGATCCAGCCCGACCCTAGCCGCACGTTAACCGACTCCATTGGTATCACCGTGTACGTCCTTGTTTCCTGCACTACATTGCCCGTCACGGCGCCATTGGTCGCCACAGAGGCCTTCGCATAACCGTGAAACGGAGTCGTCGGCACCATCAAACCCGTAAAAAACTCGAAACGGGGGATTGGCTGAAAAATCAGCGTCACGGTTGTCAGCTCCACGGGCGTACTGGTTTCTCCCAAGGCGCTGAATGCTGGTGCAGACGCGACATACGGATACGTCGAAACCTGCTTCAGAACAGGCGCCAGCTGGTTCACAGAGTGAATCGCCCACGTTTGCTGGTGCACCAGGGCAGGCTTGACTTTCGCGGGGGTGCCTTCCAGTTGGGATCCGCTCAGGCAGCGCAAGACCGTTGGATCTCCTCCCTGACTCCGGACTGCGTGGAGCCGGTCGAGGTGCTCCTTGAGCTGGTCAAGCCTTGTTTTCGCATCGACGTCGTCAGGAAATTCCACCATGCGATTGTTTAAAGCAGCGTTCAGCTCTTTTTGGCGAGTGCGCAATTGTTCGCACTCGGCGTTCACTGGTTCGCTTGAGGCACAATCGCTTTTGATCTGCTTCTCCAGTTCTCCAATTCGACTCTCAACAGCGTTCGAGGGCACAGGCTGCCCTGCCGGGCACCCGGTCCTTGCAAAGCCGCACTGGTACAAATTGATATTATTTTGTATGGTTGCATGCCACGAGCTATATGTGTCGTAGCTTTCCAGCGGGTCCGCGTATTCGCAAAGCGTTTGTGTCCTTACGTGTTGGTCAAGCGGCGATCCGGTGAATTGCTTAAGTTGATCCAAGACGCCGTCAAGAGTGATTTCCGAGTAATAGTCACACTGCTCTTTGCGCAGATTTGGTTTGCCGATATCAGATAAATCGACTCCAAGGCTAGCCGGCGACATTTTAGAAGTAGATCCACCCTTAGTCCCTAAAGCCGCCATGCCTCGCGCGAAAGTATCAGCAGGAACCGCTAAAGTCGAATATTTGTAATCCAGGCTAAGCTGCTCAAACGGAGAACGACCGATCACCCGGACCCAGATCGTCGCACTGAGCGAAGACATGTACAGCGAAGGCGGTGCCTCCGGATGCATCCTGTCCAGGGTCAACACACAATCCTGGTTAGGAGCAAGGTAAGAACAGGCCCTGGTACGTTCTGGCGGTTCCTGCTGCTCGCCTGGGCAGCCATTGCCCACTTGACTCCACGCGTGAAAACAAGCTCCGAGCGAACCAATCCCAAGGCACAAAGAAAAAACTGTCATGCGCATACGCACCCCAATACCGGAGAATGTGCGGAAGCATGGAATTTCGCTCTAACAGAGCCTTACAGGCCGCCGTAAAAAAAGGACGCGCGTCATCATGCGGCCGCCGAACCTGCAGGTTCAAGAAAACAGAAACAACAGCGGTTCTGAGAGAACAAGGGAAGGCCGCCAGCATCCCATGCGCCGCACCCGTTGTCAATCGAAAACCAAAGACTTCAATCAATTGGCCCTCATCACGGCGGCCGCTGAACCCGCTCAGCGAGCCGGTTTGCGACAATAACGGATGCGCTCCCCCGCGCCCGCCGTCGGGCTTGACTTCGGCACCACCAACAGCTCCGTCGCATCCGTCGCGCCCGGCGGTGCGGTCACGCTTGCTCGCTACCCATCGCTCGCAGGCGAAACCGCCTCCTTCCGCTCCCTGCTTTTCTTCGAGCGCGACGGCAAGAAACACGTCCACGGCTACGCGGGTCCGTCAGCCATCGAGCACTACCTAGCGGCCGAAAACCACGAAGGCCGCCTCGTGCAATCGCTCAAAAGCTATCTGCCCTCGCGATCGCTCACCGGCACCGAAGTCTTCGGCCGCCGCTACACGCTTGAAGACCTGCTGGGCCGCATCCTGCGCGAGCTGCGCACCGGGGCCGAGCAGTTTTTCGGTGCCCCGGTGCACCGCGCCGTCGTTGGCCGCCCGGTGCGCTTTGTTGGCGCCGAAACGGAGGACGACGAGCAGTTCGCGCTCAGTCGCTTGCGAGCGTCCTGCGAGCGCGCGGGCTTCACTGAAGTCGAGTTTGAGTACGAACCCGTCGGCGCAGCCTGCGCCTATGAGTCCACGCTCGACCACGAAGAACTCGTCCTGATTGGCGACTTCGGCGGCGGCACCAGCGACTTTTCCCTGCTGCGCGTCGGCCCGGGTCTCGAGGCGCAGCAACGTGTGCTCGGATCGAGCGGCGTCGGGCTCGCCGGCGATGCCTTTGACGCGAAACTCGTCCGCCACCTCGTCTCACCCGCGCTTGGTGCGGGTTCGCTCGAGCGATCCGGCAGCAAGCTGCTGCCGGCCTTGCCCGCCTGGATCTACAGCAACCTCGAGCGCTGGCACTACCTTTCGTTCTTGCGAACGCGCAACGTCACCGAGATTCTAAAAGGCGCACACGCCCGGGCCCTTGAGCCCGAAAAGATCGAAGCCCTCAAAACCCTGCTCGACGAGGACCTCGGCTTCCAGCTCCATGCCGCCGTGCAACGGCTCAAGTATGCCCTGTCGAACGATCAAGAGGGAGAGTTCCGTTTCTACGAAAGCGGCCTCCGCCTGCGCGTCCCGGTCACGCGCGCGCAGTTCGAAGGCTGGATTGCGGAAGAGCTCACCGCGATTGAAGAAGCCGTCGACCGGCTGCTGCGTGACGCCGGCGTCGCTCCGGTAACGGTCGATCGCGTGTTTCTGACCGGCGGCACCTCGTTTGTGCCCGCGGTCGAGCGCATCTTTACCAGCCGCTTTCGCCCCGGCACCATCGTGCGCGGCGAAGCCTTCACGGCCGTCGCCCATGGGCTCGCGCTGCGCGCGCGGCAGCTTTTTTAAGCCGCACACGCGCGCGCAAGCGAGTTATGCGTTTTGCAGCTCCGGTATCTGCCGCGCCACCGGCCAGTCCGTGTAGCCATGCTCGTCACCGCCGTACCAGTACTCCTTGGGCGCATCGGCCAACGGCGCGCCGGTCTGCAAACGCTCCACCAGGTCGGGGTTGGCCAGGTACGCGCGGCCAAACGCAAACAGGTCCGACTTGTTTTCCCGCAGCTCCTGCTCCACCAGCTCCATCGAGTACATGTTGTTGCCGATGTACGTGCGCCCAAACTTGCGCCGCAGTTCCGCGTAGTCCACCTCCGGCGATTCGCGCGTCTGCTGCGTCACGCCCTCAATCGCGTGGAGATACACGAGCCCCAGCTTCGCCAGCTCTTCCACATAGCGCCCATACGTTTCGTTCGGCCGGCTGTCTATCGGCGCTCCGCCCGGCATCGTCGTCGCCGGCGAAATCCGAATCCCTACCCGGCTCGCGTCACCGAACCCGTCGATCACCGCGCGTACCGCTTCCAGCGGAAACCGCAAACGGTTCTCGATCGAGCCGCCGTACTCGTCCGTGCGCCGGTTGGTAGAGTCGCGCAGCCACTGCTCCAAAAAGTAGTTATTCGCCGAGTGAATCTCTACGCCGTCAAAGCCCGCGCGCTTCGCATTGGCGGCGGCCCGGCGGTAGTCCTCCACGATCGGCGGCAGCTCGCTCGCATCCAGCGCGCGCGGTGTTACGTGCTCCTGCATGCCCTGGTTGGTAAACGCCTGCCCTTCCGGCTTGATCGCCGATGGCGCCACCGGCAGCACGCCGCCCGGCTGCAGACTGGGGTGCGAGATGCGCCCGGTGTGCCATAGCTGCAGGAAAAACACGCCGCCGGCCTTGTGCACGGCCTCCGTGATCGGCTTCCACGCCTCTACCTGCGCGTCGTTCCAGATTCCCGGCGTCTTGGCATAGCCTCGCGCCTGGGCCGAGATATTAGTAGCTTCAGAAACGATCAAGCCGGCACTCGCGCGCTGGGCGTAGTACTCGGCCGCGTACGCCGGCGGCAAACCCTGCTCGTCCGAGCGCGAACGGGTCAGCGGCGCCATCACCACGCGGTTCTTCAGCAGCAGCGAACCAAGTGAATACGGTTGAAACAACGCTTCATGCGACATCGTGTCCATTCCTTTTAGGGGGCTATTTAAGAGATGCGCGCCCGCCTGCCCGGGGTGCGATTTCGAACCAGCATCGCGGCAGGGTAAGCGGATCTGGTGTGAACCAACCCGAGCGCGACAAGATACGGCGTCATCCGCCAGCTGAGCTTCACTTGAGAGTCGGGCAGGAACGCACCTGAACTCCGGCGCGGCGCGCCCTGCGATACACTCGCCCCATCCTCAGACCAATTCGCGGACAACCGAACCGCGCAAGGAAACGCATTGGCCGACCCA
>CAXTYP010000215.1:0-5038 GCA_964248435.1 uncultured Acidobacteriaceae bacterium
TCCGCAAAGCGAGCAGGCCGGCAATGCATCTTTTTACCTGGGCGAGGTGGCCTACCGGCAAGGTTTGTACCCAGCGGCAATCCGCAACTACGACATCGTGCTGGAACAGTTTGCCGGCAGCTCGAAAGCCCCCGCGGCCCAACTGCGCAAAGGAGAGGCTGAGCTGGCCAGCTCGCAGCGCGAGGCCGGGGTACGCGATCTACGTGCTTTGGTGCAACGCTACCCGGCTTCGCCCGAAGGGGCGCAAGCGCGCAGTCTGCTGAACGGCATGGGGGTGCGGCTTTCGGCAACCAAGCCCAGCCCGGCGCGTTTACCGTAAGCGACGGAGGAGTTTTGCATGGCTACGACGCTCATCTCGGTGGAGGAGTACCTCCATAGCACCTACGAGCCGGATGCTGAGTACGTTGACGGCACCATTGAGGAACGCCCGATGGGAGAAGATCAACACTCGGAATGGCAAGCGACCCTGGCCTTCTTTTTCAAGGCGCACAGGCGCGAATGGAATATTCGTGTCCGTCCTGAGCTCAGGACGAGAACAAGTGAGCGCCGATACCGCATCCCTGACATTGCCATCCTGGACGCGGCGTTGCCGCGAGAACCCATCGCGACCGCACCCCCGCTTGTTGCTTTTGAAATCCTGAGCCCGGAGGACCGCTTGTCGCGGCTCCTTATCCGGCTCGCCGATTTTGAGGCCATGGGCGTCGCTTCGATCTATATCGTCGATCCTGCCGACAACAGTCTTCTCCGGTACAAGGCAGGCAGGCTGGAGATCGCCGACACCCTTATGCTGCGGGACGTCACGATCCCGTTCGCAGACATCCTGGCCGAGCTTGACTGAACGCACTGCCTGCAAAGCCGGACGGCCTAAGGCGCACCCGGCATGAAGTCCCGCAGCTGATTCACTGTTTTCGCATCAAGACCCTGCAACACCGCCACGATCAAGTCCACCATCCGGTCGAAATCAGCCCGGTTCACAATGCCGTTGTGCGCATGCGTATAACGCACCGGCACCACGAAGTTGAGCGTCGGCACCCCGCCGTTGCTTTCCTGGATCATGGACGAGTCGTCGCCGTAACCCTGCACCAGGTCCTGCTGAAGCGGAATACCCTTTTCTGCCGCGATACGCTTGACCATCGCGACGAGCTTACGGTTCGGCAGCGCGCTGGTGTCGTAAAGAAAAATGCCGGGCCCGGCTCCGAGCCTGGCCTGCGTCTCGTCCGGGTGACCGCCGAAGACGTCCCCCGTGATGCCGCCCTCGATGGCGAGCCCGACGTCGGGCTTTACGATGTCCGCCGCGGTCTTTGCCCCGCGCAGGCCAATCTCCTCTTGTGTGGTCGCGACGAAGAAGATCTGGTTCGGGTGCGGCAGCTTCGCCAGCCGCTGCATGGCAACTAGCAGCACCCCACAGCCGATGCGATCGTCCCAGGCCTTGCCCAGGTAGTTGCCGGTGCCGTTCATCACCGCAAACGGCGAGTCCGGCACGACTGCGTCACCCGGCTCCAGGCCCATGGCCTCGGCCTCCGCAGCGTCCTTCGCGCCCACGTCCAGGTACAACGAATCGCGCGGGTACACCTTGGTTCGTTCGTCGGCCGGGACGACGTGTATGTCCCGGATGCCGGTGACGGCGCGAATGGGTCCCTTGGATCCAAGGATGATCCAGCGCTGGTCGACCAGCGCCTGGTCGAGCCAGCCCCCAAGCATCTGCATCGTCAGGGTGCCATTCGGAGCGATGCGCCGTACCATGCCGCCCAGCTCGTCCATATGCGCGTCCACCATGATGCGGGGACCGCTGGTGCCGAGCTGTGCGATCACGGAGCCCATGCCGTCGTAGCTCAGGGTGGTCGCAAGCGGCTTCATGATCGGCACCATGAGCGCGCGCACTGGCTCTTCGGCTCCGGGCGGCCCGGGCGCGTCCGCCAATCTTTGCAGCAGCGTCAGGGTGGGGTCATTTTGCGCATAGACGACGCCAGGCAACAGGGTGAGTGCGAGGAGCAGGAGTCGTTTCACTTCGTATCTCCCGGGGCGTTCGTGGTGACGGTGGTCGTACCGGTAAAGATGCCCTTTGGCAACATCGCGTGTACGCCCACATTGGTGTCCACCAACTGGGTGATGTCGAGGTCGACCGCGACACTTGACAGCTGGTAGGCCTGGTCGCGGGTGAGGTGCTTTTCCGTCTCAAGAAAGTCGAGCATGTTATGCAGGGCCATCTCGGTCGCCTTGTTCAGGTCGGTGTTAAAGCCCATGGTGATGTAGGCCGTCGCTGTTTCCGCGCGCGGCCACAGGAGGTGTTGGTCCTTGTGCACCACGAACCGGAAGGTTCCGGTCAGCATCGTTTCCATGGCCGTGATGTCGACCTCGCCATTTCCCTGTCCGGCATGACCGTCGCCCGCCTCAAACAACGCGCCTTTCGCATGCACGGGGAGAAACAGCTTCGTGCCGGCAACAAGTTCTTTATTGTCCATGTTGCCGCCGTGCATCCACGGCGGTGCCGAATTATAGCGGCCGGCGGACTCCGGCGGAGCCACGCCCATGGAACCGAAGAAGGGGTGAAGCGGAATCTCGATGCCAGGCGCGAACTCGGCCACCATGCGTTCGCGATCGAGCGGAATTTTCGTCATTTTGCCGTACGGGTAGTCGTCCGGCAGGTACCCGCGACCTACGCCAAAGCCGTTGCAGGCCCAAGGCACGTCGATCGCGATCTTCTCGATATCCACTTCCAGCACATCGCCCGGCTCGGCTCCTTCTACGGCGATTGGCCCGGTCAGGATATGCCCCCCAGGGCCCTTCTCGATGCCCTTGGCGTTATAAAGCGCTGTAACGGAGGCCGGGATTTCTGACGCCGGGATGCCCATGCCCTTCAGCCGCTCCGGGTCGCCGCAGGTGGAAAGCGTGTGCACGATCACTGTTGCACCGTTCGGAACGGTCAGCACAGGCTTGGCGTGTGCCGCATAGAATCCCCATGCAACTGTTGAAGGCGTGGCATCAAGTGTCTGCTGCGCTTGTCCGTACGAAGCCCAAGCCGTCGCGGCGAGAAGAAGCGGGAGATGCAATCGCATGGGAGTCACTGTACCACCAGTTCTGCCGGCCGGAGGCTTCCAAGAGCGCACGGTGCTTGTTTCATTTGGTGGCTGATTGCCTGCTCGCCTGCATCATCGGGAGCCGCGGCTCATCGCAGTCGCTGGATGCGAGGTAGCGTGAGTGCATCCACTCCGGGCACAGCGGTCCCGTCATCGCACGTCATCCCAGCATCACCTGCCGCTTCCCGGCAAGATTCCGAGCAGTCGCCAGCTTCTTTTGCGAAGCCGAGCGGCGTCGCACGCTTGCTTTCACGATTGGTCCGGTCAGCGTGAGGCGTAGACTGCGCCCGCACTCTCGAATCAGCGTTTATGCCCGCGACCCGCCGCTTATACGCTGGTCACTGGTGCCGGTTAAAAGTTGCAACTCGCTTCACCCTTTTGAATCATGTCCTCAGTAGCTTTCCGGACCCTCATCGCCTGTCTACGGCTCATTTCAATCTTGTCGCTTTCTTCCTCGAGTTCCAGGATCAAATCGTGCAGCCGTCCGCGCGTACGTTCACTGATCAACTCAAATTCCACGCCAATCAAGTGGTTGGGACGAACAGACCGTACGATTGCACGAACACGGAAGGGCAGCTGGTTCACGGTGAAGGCGATCTCCACCAGCGCACCCTGTTCAGGATCCTGTGCCGCTTCCAGCGCGAGCAAAGTACCCTCCAGGCTCAGATCCCTGATCCTGGCCATTTGCGGTGCCGATGTCGGCGTTGCATACACGTCGGCGGAACCCATGCAATGGACGCGCTTATGACGCCGCTTGTTGCTTTCCACCCGTAGTCTCCCTCCCGTGCGGGCAGCAGCGCTCCGCCCCATACGGTGCCTGCTCGTATCCGTTAACCGTTAGTCCGCTAGGCAACATATCGGCAGGTTGGCAATTATTTCTAGGGCGCTGCCAAAAACTTTCTGCTTTTTTTTGCACTTCGGCTCCAGCGGCAAAGGCGTCTGCGCAGGAACAGAAGCAGGAAAGACGGATCGCATTGCCGGGCAGGGTCGGCTGGTGAAACTTGCCGGCTTTGCGAGCTTCCGGCGACCCGCTACCTGCGCCATCGCTTCCAGACAGGCGGAATCAGGGCAGCCGAAAAACGATGCCGGTTGAGAGCGTATGCGGGTTAAAGGTGCCGAAGAAGCCCGGCAGCCCGCCATAGGAAAACTCCACCACTCGCCAGTCCAGGCGCGGAAAGAAGGTGTAGTCGAGGCCGGCGATGACGTTGTACTCGAACTTCGTCTCCGACGTGTAGGCCGAGCTGAACTCGTTGTCTGCGTCCCCGCGGCCTATGCCTACCAGTCCTTCCACATAGGGCATCACTGGCAGCACGTGCGGCTTAAACACCAGCCGAGGCCCCACCAGGCCGCTTGCAATGCTGACCCCGTCGCCATTGACGACGGTTCCCCGCCCATCCACGCCGAGTGCAAAGAAGGGTACCCTCCAGTGGTTGTCGTAGATGCCGAAGGTCGTACCCGTCTGCCAGCCAGTGTTGGGCACATCGAAGTTGGCGGCGGATAACTCCCCGTAAAGCCCGATCTGTGCCATGGCGGGCAGGGTGCAAGCAGAAACAAGGATGGGCAGCAGGGAGCGCACCAACAAGTGTCGCAGCGGCAATGTCAGGTTCACCTTTCGGGCGCGAGTTCCCCGCACCAGTCAGTGGGATGCTCAGGGGGATGGGCAGTGGGATGCGGACGACGCAACCTGGGCTTAGTTGCGCAGGTCGCGCATCGCGCGCGCCACTTCGTCGCGTTCGTCGGCCGTGAGCGGCAGCAGCGGTAAACGAGCGCGTCCGCCGTAGTAACCGTTCAGGTCGCAGGCGTACTTGATTGCAGGGATGCCCAGCCGGCCCGCGACTGTTTTCGAGGCCTCCACAAGCCGTTCCTGCTTTTCGGCGGCCAAGGGCGCGTCGCCTTCTTTCCACGCCACATACACCTCATGGCAGGCCTGGGGGGCGCACGCAGCCATGGCCAGTACACCA